>CAVHKC010000052.1:0-7860 GCA_963636455.1 Ruthenibacterium lactatiformans | reverse complement strand
GCTTTGTGTCAAGCGCATATTTGAAACAGCTTCTTGCAAAGCTTTTGATTGAAGAATCCGTGTTGTGCATTCCCATCAAGACGCCGGGGCCTTTGTATTCAAACACGGGAAGCTCTGTGACCTTTCCGCTTTCGCCTTCAAAAACAAGCTTTGCCTTTCCTGCTTCTTCAACCTTCCAGTCAACTGCCTTGTAAATGTCTCCATATGCATGACGGGCAATCGTTATCGGTTTTTTCCATCCGGGGACATAAGCATTCAGGCCTTCCACAATAATGGGCGCCCTGAAAACCGTTCCGTCAAGTATTGCCCTTAATGTGCCGTTGGGGCTTGGGAAAATATTTTTGAGATTATATTCTTCCTTGCGGGCTTTATTTGCCGTGATTGTCGCACACTTAACGCCAACCTTGCATTCTTTTATTGCATATGCGGCTTCTTTAACAACTTCGTCATTTGTCTCATCTCGGTTTTGGATGCTGAAATCATAATATTTTGTATTAAGCTCCACATAAGGAAGAAGAAGTTCTTCTTTGATAAGCTTCCAGAGAATTCTTGTCATTTCATCGCCGTCAATTTCGACAATCGGTGATGTCATTTTGATTTTTTCCATTTTAGTTCCTCATTATTTCAAAGAATATTCAAAAACGAGCAGGACTGTAAGCCGGGTTCTGTCGTGAACGGTCATCTATCTTGGTCATTGCGTTGCCGCAAGACTCTTTGCGACCTACCCGAAGGCTTAGCGGGCCGCCTTTGCGCCTTCATACTTGGTCTTGCTTCGGATGGAGTTTACAATGCCTTTTTTGTTGCCAAAAAAGCGGTAGTCTCTTACACTGCCATTTCACCCTTACCTTAAAAAAAGGCGGTATACTTTCTGCTGCACTGGTCCTGGGATCGCTCCCGCCGGACGTTATCCGGCATCCTTGCCCTGTGAAGCCCGGACTTTCCTCACGGGAATTTCCCGCGCGACCGTCCATCCTGCTCGCACTATATAATACAATTTAAGTGCTTATTTTTCAATGACAGATATGCCTATAAAATCAATTTTATTAATATTTAAAAGCCTTTGCGTCAATAAAAAAGATTTGTAAAAAAATCAGCTTTTAACACCCTTAAGGATTGTATATGATTTTTTCTTGTCTGTGATTTTCTCATCATAAACAATTTCAAAGCCGTAATCTTTTAGGAAACCCCTGACAAGGTCGGCATCCCTGTGCGGCGAAAGAATCAGTTCCTTTGCCGAAAGCGAAACCTTTTTATGTGCTTCAAGGATGTTAATCATAAGGATTCCGCCCATGCCCGCAATGATTATGGTCTGTGCTTCATTTGGCGCAAGCGGTGCAAGTCCGTCGCCAAGGCGCAAATCGATATCAAGATGAAACCTCTCGGCATTTTGCTTTGCTTTGCTTAGTGAGCCCTGGCTTTTGTCGACAGCAATTGCTTTTGAAACTTTGTTTTTTTGCAGCAAATATATAGGCACATACCCGTGGTCTGTGCCTATATCTACTATGACATTTCCTTCTGTCACCAAATCTGCGATAAGTTTGAGTCTTTCGGAAATTGCCATTTCTTTTACTAATCCAGAAAGTCCTTCAGCTTGCGGCTTCTTGAAGGATGCCTTAGCTTCCTCAATGCCTTTGCTTCAATCTGCCTTATGCGCTCTCTTGTGACGTTGAATTCCTTTCCGACTTCTTCAAGCGTTCTTGCACGCCCGTCTTCAAGGCCGAAGCGAAGTCTCAAAACTTCCTGTTCCCTGTCCGTGAGCGTTGCAAGCACCTGATTGAGCTGTTCCTTAAGGAGCACAAAGGCTGCCGCATCTGCAGGCGATGTTATGTTTTCGTCCTTGATAAAATCACCCAGGTGAGAGTCTTCTTCTTCGCCGATTGGTGTTTCAAGCGAAACGGGATCCTGCGAAATTTTGAGGATTTCCCTTACTCTTGCAACCGGAATATCCATTTTTTCGGCAATTTCTTCGTTTGTCGGCTCTCTGCCAAGCTCCTGTAAAAGCTGCCTTGAAACCCTCAAAAGCTTGTTTATTGTTTCGACCATATGAACAGGGATTCTGATTGTCCTTGCCTGGTCTGCTATTGCTCTGGTGATTGCCTGGCGGATCCACCATGTCGCATAAGTCGAAAACTTGTATCCTTTTTTATAGTCAAATTTTTCGACAGCCTTCATCAGGCCCAAATTGCCTTCCTGAATGAGGTCAAGAAGCTGCATTCCTCTTCCGACATATCTTTTTGCAATGCTGACAACAAGCCTTAAGTTTGCCTCTGCCAATTTCGATTTTGCTTCCTTGTCGCCCTGCTCCATGCGCTTTGCAAGCTCGACTTCCTCCTCGGAAGAAAGAAGCGGCACCTTGCCAATTTCCTTAAGATACATTCTTACATGGTCTTCGATATTGATGTTGTTTTCAAGCTCTGTAAGGTCCAGTTCATCAACATCAAGATCGTTTCCTATTTCATCCATGTTTTCGATATTGTCGAATTCATCGTCATCATTGCTGAAAACCATGTCCTCTGTAATATCTGTTCTTAAGACATCAATTCCCTTGTCTTCAAGGTAGTCGGCAACATTGTCAATCATTTCCTGCGTCATTTCAACGCTCGGAAAATATTTTTCGATTTCATTATACTCAATGAAATTCTTCTTGCTTTCGCAAGCCTTAACGAGCTTTTCGAGGTTTTCCTCGTACATACTCATAAAATCACTCAATTCATTCTCCTTCCAACCGGAATTTTTCCAGTTTCTCTTTTTCCTTATAAAGCTCTACCAGTTTTGCAGCATCTTCTTCGTTTTGCAGTTCTTCATCGATTATATTTTTTTTGATTCTTATAATGCTGTCGGTCAAAGCCTTGTTTAAGGATTCTTTGTCTTTATTTTCAAAATCGAAGTTCAAAATTTCCAAGGCGTGTTCTTGCTGATCGGCATCTTCAAACTCACTTAATATACCCGCAATATTCACCCTTCCTTTTTCAAGCTGTGCAAATAATGTGCGTGCAACGGTTTCGTACGGCTCCGCCCTGAAGCAGTTCGGTGTAATAATATCTTTAATCTTGTCAAAAAATGACGGCTCAGCGGCCAGATACGAAAGCACCATTTCCTCGCATATATCGACAGCCTGTTTGGCTTCGGTTTTCTTTTTTTCTTCAAATGTCCTCTCGGGCCGAAAATGTTCGCCCCTGTCACGATTCAAAGCCTGTCTTGCAGCCTTGCTTTTGAGTGCGGCATAATCAATGTCAAAAGTCTGGCTTACAGCCTTCACGTAGTTTTCCCGTTCAAACTCGTCATTCAGAAAGCTGAGCCTTTTTGCCGTTTCGTTTTCAAATTTTGTTTTCTCATCGATATCGTCAAGATTGTACGACTCTTTGAGCATATATATTTCAAAAATCAGGCTGTTAAGTGCCGAAGAAAGTCTTTTTTCATATTCTTCCGCACCGCATGCCTTGATCAGTTCGTCCGGATCCTTGTACGGGCTTTGGTCGACAACCTTAACCGAAAGGTTCGCATCCCTCAAAATCGGAATTGCCCGAAGTGCGGCTTTCCTTCCCGCTGAATCCGCATCGTAAGATATAAAAACATTGTCCGTATATCTTTTAAGAAGCATTGCATGCCCCTTTGTCAGCGATGTTCCAAGCGATGCAACCGCATTCGAAAAGCCTGCTTTGTGAAGAGCTATGACATCCATATATCCCTCGCACAAAATCAAAGCTTTTCCTTTATATTTTTTTGCATAATTAAGCCCGTATAAATTTCTGTTTTTTTCAAAGCAGACTGTTTCCTGGGTGTTTAGGTATTTGGGCTCGCCTTCTCCCAAAACCCTTCCGCCAAAGCCAATGACCTTGCTGTTTGCATCCATTATTGGAAACATTACTCTGTTCCAGAATATATCATGCGTGTCCGTTTCTTTTATGGAAACAAGCCCCGAAGCCTTCAAAACCTCGTCAGAAAAGCCTTTTTCTTTTAAGTATTTATAAAGGTCATCCCTGTATTTTTCGGAATAGCCGAGGCCGAATTTTTTTATTGTTTCGTTATCAAGGCCGCGTTCTGTCAAATATTCATAAGCTGCCTTGCCGTGTTCGGTTTTTAGCAATGCATAATAATAAAGCGCCGCTTCTTTGTTTGCAGAAAGGATGCCCTCCTTAAGCCTTGCCTTTTCGGCCGCCTTTTTTGACTGGCTGTAATCAGGCTCGGGAAGCGTTATCCCGGCACGCTTCGCAAGGAATTTCAAGGCCTCGGTATAGGTGTAGTTTTCATATTCCATAATGAAAGTCAGCACGCTTCCGCCCTTGTGGCAGCCGAAGCAATAATACATCTGCTTGCTCCCGTTGTCTGTTACGGAAAACGAAGGCGTTTTTTCGTTATGGAACGGACATAAACCAAAGTATGTCGTGCCTTTTTTTGTAAGCTTTACATACTCTCCGATAACATCTGCTATATTGTTGGCATCAATCACCTGTTCTATGATTTCCTGAGGATAGTACATTTCTCCTTTATATTGCGTCCCAGTATCTCGGGACAAAAAGCCTGTTGAAGGTGTCTACGGAATATTGATCCGTCATGCCCGAAATAAAATCGCACACAACCCGCTTTTTGTTCTCGCCCTTTTCTTTTATAAGATAAATATATTCGCCCGGCATTTCGTCCGTGTGCTCAAGAAAATAATCAAAAAGCTTCACAATCATTCCCTGAACCTTGCCCTCTTCGGATTTGCATATGGGATTGAAATACAAATTGTCAAACATAAACTGCCTTAAGCTTACCATTGCCTCATAGACTTCGGGCGTCATTAAAATGTCAGGCTTTCCCTGCGAACAATTTATGATATCTTTTACAAGGAAATCAAGCCGCTCTTGCCTTGTTCCGCCAAGCATTTTTCTTATTTCGTTCGGAACCTGCTCTTCTTTTAAGATTCCGGCTCTTAAGGCATCGTCCATGTCGTGGTGAATATATGCGATTTTGTCGGCAAGCCTTACGATTCTTCCTTCAAGAGTTGCGGCTTTTCCGCTCATCGAATGATTCTTTATTCCGTCTCTTACTTCCCATGTGAGGTTTAAGCCTCTGCCGTCTTTTTCAAGAAGTTCGACAACACGCACACTTTGCTCGGAGTGCCTGAATTCATACTTTGACGCAAGTGCACGTTCGCCTGCATGGCCGAACGGCGTGTGCCCCAAATCATGCCCCAATGCTATCGCTTCTGTCAGATCTTCGTTCAGAAAAAGCGATGTTGCGATTGTCCTTGCAATCTGCGAAACCTCAAGCGTATGCGTGAGCCTTGTTCTGTAGTGGTCGCCCGTCGGCGAAAGAAAAACCTGCGTTTTGTGCTTAAGCCTTCTGAAGGCTTTGCTGTGAATTATCCTGTCTCTGTCACGCTGGTAGCAGGTCCTTATGTCGCAAGGTTCGTCAAATTTGTCACGTCCCTTGGTATTTACGGAAAGTGCGGCATATTTGCTCAAATATTCTTTTTCGTTGGCTTCCTTTTTTTCTCTTACATTCATTTCATATGACATTTCAAGACAAAGCAAATCGCCTTAAAAAGCCTTATGCGGCTTTGCATTTGCTTATCTGATGTTTTTTAAAGATAAATCGGTTCTCCGGGCGATACTAAAATCTTGTCTTTCCCGTCATAAGCCATAGCGACCTTGGGGTCAAAAATAACTTCCGGATTTGTGTGCACCGGAACCGAAAATTTCGCATTTACATTATACGAAAATTCCTTTGCCTCTTCAAGTGTCATGGTATAAATTCCGTCTGTCGGAACAAATACAAGATCAAGATTCCTTTCGGCAAGCTGCTTTGCTTCTTCGATATTTCCCGTATCCCCTGTTATATAGACTTTTCTTCCGTCAAACGAAAGAATATATCCCACTCCGAAATCCTTTGGATGATGGGAATTGTAAGCCGGAACGGCTTCCACTGTCAGATCGTTTATTTCATAAGTATTGTATTCTTCTTCTGATTCTCTTGCATTTTCGTTTGTAATGATTGTGCAGTCGCTCTTTTGGGGCACAAGTTCGATTTTATTGTGGTCATAGTGGTCATGCGTAACCAAAATAACATCTGCAGGAAGCGTATATCCTTCTCCTGCGTAAGGGTCTACATAAATAACAAGACCGCTGTTTGTTTTCACTCTGAAGCTTGCATGCCCCTGATATATAATTTCGCTCATATTCAAGCCTTTCTGCGTCTTTTTTTATTTTCAACAGTATAACTCAAATTTCTTTTTAAGGCAATCGGGGTTGCATTTTATCTGCTCGCCTTTTAAAATCGTGTTTGCAGTCTAAATTGCAGAAAGAAGGAATTGCAAGTGATGAAAAAAGCATCAGAGAAAGGAATGTGGAAATATGTGCTCGGCGCAATTTTGTGCATTGTTCTTGCTGCCTGCGCCGTTATTGTCGCAGTAAGCCTTATTTCCGATTCGCAAAATAACAATTCTCTTGATAATTTGTATGGGGAAGCCTCAGAAAAGCTCATTTCATTCGATTCATACGACAGCCTTTATTCTTCCTTGAAAAAAAGCGTATTGAAAAACGACCGTCTTTCAGAATTCATTGACGAAGATATTATGTATACCTACGAAAATGACAAGAATTTTTCGTCTTATTCCTTTACCGAGTCAAACATACGCACGGAAAGCGTTTATGAATCGGATATTGCAAAGACCGACGGGAATTATATCTATACCGTATCATCAGACAATACATCGCTTGTAATCATCAGTCTTAAAGGCTCTCCCGAAATTTGCTGGTCCTGCCAAATTGCTGATTCTTCCTATGACCGAATCGAAGAGCTGTTCATAAACGGCAGCAATCTTCATCTTATTATTTCAGGCTCTGCCACGGAAGATGAACATTATATAAGCAAAACTTTCCTTCGGACTTATGATATTTCAAACCCCGAAAGCCCTGTTATGACGCATGAATTTGAACAGGACGGCACATATGTGACTTCAAAAATCTCAGATAATATGTGCTTTCTGATATCCGATTACTATCTTTCTTACAGTGGTTTTGTGCATGATATGCCTTATTATCCGAGCATCAACGGCAAAGCCATAGAGCCTGAAAATATTTTCTGCGGAAGAAATATTTCCGATGTGAATTATTATTGCATGTCGGCTGTCGATTTGAAAGAACCGGGAACCGCATTTTCGGAAGCTGCGCTTCTTAATGACTCATGCAATGTCTGCGCAGGCGATGATATGTTTTATTTCACATCAACCGACTATGTATCCGAAAAAGGAAAAACCTTTGACCGGACAAATATCATGTGCTTTTCATATGACTCATCCGGGATTTCGCCCTATCTTACAGCCTGTGTAAACGGCTCTCTAAACGATTCTTTCTCTGTTGACGAATATGACGGATGCTTGAGAATGGTTCTCAGCGTTTGGGAATATACAAGCGAAAAAACCAACATTTCCTTTTGGAAGCGGCTTTTCAATTCCGATTCTGCCTATACCTACCAATCCTCGAATCACGGCAGTCTTGTGATTTTAGACAAAGACCTTCAGATAATTTCCTCGACCGACCTTTCTGCAGACGAAGGCGATGTTGAAGGCGCAAGGTTTTATGAGAATTCGCTTTATTTTTCAATTTCCGAACAAACATCCTCGTTCTATACTGCGGATCTTTCCGACACCGATAATATCACGGTAACAGAAGGAATAAAGGTCAGCGGCTTTTCGAATTATCTGCATTACTGGAAAGACAATATGCTTGTGGGCTTATCTCACGAAGCGGATGATGAAGGAATCACTTCTGGGTTCAAGGTTTGCATGTTTGATATAAGCGACCCCGCAAATCTTGCAATAACCGACAAGCTTGCAGTTTCTGCATCTGTTGACCTGATTGCATCGGATTACGG
>CAVHKC010000051.1:0-7952 GCA_963636455.1 Ruthenibacterium lactatiformans | reverse complement strand
ACTAAAAGCCTCTGCTTGCAGAGGAGCTTTTAGTTGTGTGTATGCAGACATACTGCGAGGCGGAATGCATGCGGCCAGCGAAAGCAACCGAATGCAGACGGCTTGCAGAGCCGCATTGCTCTTTTAAGGCGGAATGCGAACATCTTGCAGCAGCAATACAAAATCCACATAAATAAGCCCGCCTCACCCACTTCAAAGGACTATAATTACAACGCCGCAGGCCTTATAATAACCCATAGAAGAAAACCTTGTATTTTTATAAAACAAAAAACCAACATAAAATAAATTCACCCCAAACACCAAACAGGGAAATTGATACACAGCGATGAACAAATTCAAGATACATTCAGATTTTAAGCCGATGGGAGACCAGCCCCAGGCAATAGAAAAATTAGTGAAGGGCTTCCGTGCGGGAAACCAGTTTGAAACACTGCTCGGAGCAACAGGAAGCGGGAAAACCTTCACAATGGCAAATGTGATAGAAGCCCTGCAAAGGCCTACGCTTGTTATTGCTCATAACAAGACGCTTGCGGCTCAGCTGTACAGCGAATTCAAAGAATTCTTTCCAGAAAATGCGGTTGAATACTTCATTTCATATTACGATTATTATCAGCCCGAGGCCTATGTCCCTTCAACTGACACATATATAGAAAAAGATTCATCGATAAATGATGAAATAGACAGACTGAGGCATTCGGCAACCATGTCGCTTGTAGAAAGAAAGGATGTCATAATCATCGCATCTGTTTCGTGCATTTACGGAATCGGTGACCCCGAAGAATATGCAAGGATGTCGGTGTCGTTAAGGCCAGGAATGACAAAAGAACGAGATGAGGTAATCAGAGAGCTTATAAACATACAATACGAAAGAAACGACATGGATTTTAAGCGCGGAACATTCCGCGTCCGTGGGGATGTGATAGAAATACTTCCGGTTTCGACAAAGGAAAATGCCATAAGAGTGGAATTTTTCGGAGACGAAATTGACAGGATAAGCCAAATCGATGTTGTGACGGGGCATGTCAAGACAACCATGAACCATGCGGCAATTCTGCCTGCAAGCTACTATGTTGTTCCACAGGAGCAAATGGAAAGAGCGCTTCAGAATATCGGAAAAGAACTTGAAGAGCAGGTGGCATATTTCAAAAAGAACGAAAAGCTTTTGGAAGCACAACGGATACTTGAGCGAACAAGCTTCGATATGGAAATGATGCGCGAAACAGGAGTGTGCTCAGGCATAGAAAATTACTCAAGGCACCTTACGGGGCTTCCTGCCGGCGTGCCGCCTGCAACGCTGATAGACTTTTTCAAGGACGAATTCCTTATTATCGTTGATGAGTCGCATATAACGATACCACAGATAGGCGGCATGTATGCGGGGGATCGCTCCCGAAAGGAAACATTGGTGAAATACGGCTTCAGACTGCCGTCCGCACTCGATAACCGCCCGCTTAATTTCGGCGAATTTGAATCCAAGATTGACCAGCTGCTTTTTGTTTCTGCAACACCTGGCAAATATGAAAAAGAACACGAACTGCTGCGTGCAGAGCAGATAATCAGGCCCACCGGGCTTTTGGACCCGGAAGTTTTCGTTCGTCCGATAGAAGGTCAGATTGATGACCTTCTCGGTGAAATAAACAAAGAAGCTGCAAAAGGCAATAAGGTGCTTGTGACAACGCTCACGAAGAAAATGGCAGAGGATTTGACACTATATCTCAAGGAGGCTGGCGTGCGTGTGCGCTATCTTCATTCCGATATTGCCGCACTTGAAAGAACGGAGATTATCAGGGATATGCGCCTGGATGTTTTCGATGTCCTTGTGGGCATAAATCTTTTGAGAGAAGGTCTGGATATCCCGGAAATTTCACTTGTTGCGATACTTGATGCAGACAAAGAAGGATTTTTAAGGAGCGAAACCTCGCTTGTGCAGACAATAGGAAGGGCATCAAGAAATGCTTCGGGGCATGTTATTATGTATGCAGACCGTATCACGGAATCCATGAATGCCGCAATAAAAGAAACAAAAAGACGGCGTGACATTCAAATGAAATATAATGAAGAACACGGAATAACGCCGCAGACAATAAAAAAATCCGTGCGGGATCTCATAAGCATAACAAAAGAAAGTTATAAGATTACCGAAAGAATAGAAAAAGATCCCGAGTCCATGGACAAAAAAGAATTGGACAAGCTCATAAAGAAAATAACAAAAGAGATGGAGCATGCGGCGGCAAATCTGGATTTTGAAACTGCGGCAGATTTGCGTGACAGGATGCTGGAACTTAAGAAATTCAGAGACGGAGAAATATGTCGGTGAAAGAACAAAAATATATAAAAATCAGAGGCGCAAAAGAAAATAACCTGAAAAACATAGACCTTGATATTCCAAGAAATGAACTGGTCGTTTTTACGGGACTTTCAGGGTCGGGGAAGACCTCGCTTGCGTTTGACACGATATATGCCGAAGGCCAAAGGCGGTATATGGAATCGCTTTCAAGCTACGCAAGGCAGTTTTTGGGCCAGGTCGAAAAGCCAAAGGTTGAGCTGATAGAAGGTCTTTCGCCCGCAATTGCAATTGACCAAAAATCCACAAACCGAAATCCCCGCTCCACTGTCGGCACGGTCACGGAAATTCATGATTATCTGAGGCTTTTGTTTGCGCGCGTGGGAGTTGTTCATTGCCCAGTCTGCGGAAAAGAAATAAAAAGGCAAAGCGTTGAGCAGATGGCAGATGCGATTATGAAGCTTCCGGAAGGAACAAAGCTTCAGCTTCTTGCGCCTGTTGTGAGAGGCAGAAAGGGAGAGCATACGAAAGTTCTTGAATCGGCAGCAAAATCAGGATATGTAAGAGCAAGAATCGACGGAATCATATATGAGCTTGCCGAAGACATAAAGCTTGACAAAAACATCAAGCACAGCATAGACATTGTGGTTGACAGAATTGTTGTGAAAGAAGGAATCGAATCAAGACTCAATGATTCGATTGAAACTGTGCTTGAGTTAAGCGATGGGCTTATGACAGCGCAAATAGTTGCATGGCCAAAAGATAAGGAAGATAAGACAGCAAAAACAAAGGACCAAAAAACTGCGGTGCAGGCAGATGAAAACAACGAGATTCATTTTTCAAACAGCTTTTCATGCCCGGACTGCGGCATCAGCATTGACGAAATCGAACCGAGAAATTTTTCGTTCAACAATCCGTTCGGGGCATGCCCTTCATGTTCGGGGCTCGGATATAAGACGGAATTTGATCCTGAACTTATAGTACCCGACGAATCGCTTTCTTTGAATCAGGGTGCAATCGCAATTACCGGCTGGGGAAGTGCAAAAAAGGAGGGAAGCTTCAGCCATAGCCTGCTTGAGGCACTTGCCAAGGCGCACGGCTTCAGCCTTGATACGCCTTTTTCAAAGCTTCCGAAAAAGATTCGCCACATGCTTTGGTACGGAGATGATATACAGGTTGATGTGCATTACACAGGGCAGAGAGGAAGCGGAGTGTATCCTGTTGTGTTTGAGGGACTGCTTGAAAATTCCAAGAGAAGATACAGAGAATGCCCGAATTCTTTCAAACAGGAATACGAAGAATTTATGAGAATAAGCCCCTGCCCCGAATGCCATGGAATGAGGCTTCGGAAAGAAAGCCTTGCGGTGACTGTGGGAGGAAAAAACATTCACGAAGTTTCGGATATGACGATCAAAGAATCAAGGGAATTTTTTGAAAATCTGAAGCTTTCAGAAATGCACGAAGAAATTGCCGCACCCATTTTGAAGGAGATAAAAGCCAGACTGCAGTTCCTTTTGGATGTCGGCTTGGATTATCTTACGCTCACGAGATATGCGGCAACGCTTTCGGGAGGCGAGGCACAAAGAATAAGACTTGCAACCCAGATTGGGTCGGGCCTTACGGGAGTGGTCTATATCCTTGACGAGCCGAGCATCGGACTTCATCAAAGGGACAATTCGAAGCTTCTTGCAACTCTGAAGCACCTGCGTGACCTCGGAAATACAGTTATCGTTGTGGAACATGATGAAGAAACCATGCGGGATGCGGATTACATCGTGGATATCGGACCTGCGGCGGGAGAACACGGCGGAGAAGTCGTAGCCTGCGGAACGGCAGAAGATATCATGAAGTGCAAACGCTCGGTTACAGGCGATTATCTTTCGGGAAGAAAAGTGATTGAAGTGCCGAAAATCCGCAAAAAGCCGACAGGCTGGATTGAAGTCAAGGGTGCAAAAGAAAACAATCTGAAAAATATTGATGTGAAATTTCCGCTCGGTGTTTTGACTGCTGTTACCGGGGTTTCGGGTTCGGGAAAATCTTCGCTTGTGAATGAAATATTATATAAAAGCCTGGCAAAAAATTTGAACAGGGCACACGTGGTTCCGGGGAAACACAAGAAAATCGAAGGAACCACGCAGCTTGACAAGGTTATATGCATTGACCAAAGTCCTATAGGAAGGACTCCGAGGTCCAACCCCGCCACATATACGGGCGTTTTTGATCTTATCAGAGATTTGTTTGCACAGACAACGGATGCAAAGGTCAAAGGATATAAAAAGGGCAGATTCAGCTTTAATATCAAGGGCGGACGCTGTGAAACCTGTTCGGGTGACGGAATCATAAAGATAGAAATGCATTTTCTTCCGGATGTTTATGTGAAGTGTGATGCGTGCAAAGGAAAAAGATACAACAAAGAGACTCTGGAGGTTAAGTACAAAGGAAAAACTATATTCGATGTTTTGGATATGACTGTCGAAGAAGCACTCGAATTTTTCAAAAATGTTCCTGCAGTCTACAGAAAAATAAAGATGCTTGATGAGGTAGGCCTTTCGTATATTAAACTCGGACAGCCATCCACTTTGCTTTCGGGCGGTGAGGCTCAGAGGGTGAAGCTTGCGACTGAGCTTGCAAGGAGGCCTACCGGAAAAACAATATACATTCTTGACGAGCCCACAACCGGCCTGCACTTTGCGGATGTGCACAAACTGATCGACATTCTGCACAGGCTTACAGATGGCGGAAATACGGTTGTTACCATCGAACATAATCTGGATGTGATAAAAACGGCGGATTATATAATAGACATGGGGCCGGAAGGCGGTGCAAACGGAGGAACGGTTATTGCCGAGGGCACGCCGGAAGAAGTTTCCCAAACAGAAGGAAGCTTCACCGGAGAGTATTTGAAAAAATATTTGAATGCTGTTGAAAACAAAACATCACTAATATAAAATGAGTCGGTGTCTGAATCAATGCGGATAAAAAATACCGTATTAAAGCATAAATCGAAGGAAGTCAAAACAGACTCCGAAAATTTCAGGCGGGCAGACAAAGACGACAGAATGAAAATGAAAAATGCAAAAATAAAAAGAACACTGAGCATATGCCTTGCAGCATTAATTGTACTGATAACAGGACTTACAGCCTGCGGAACGGCAAACGAATTAAAAGAGGAAAAAAATGAAAAGCAAAGATAAAAAGCTTTTGATTGAAGAAGCCTGCAGGAAGAAAGAAGGCGAAAGTGCTTTGCCCGCAGGCGATGAGAAAAAGAATATAGATTATGAAGAATATCTGGACACCGCTCTTTTGGCGGGGCAGATATCGCTCGGTAACGGAGCGGAAACAATGCGCTGCGAGGATACAATGAATTTTATTTTGTCGCAGTCGGGCAGCGAAAATTATACGACAAGCATTGTGTCAACAACACTCTTTGCCTGTGTAGAAAGCGAAGCAAAACTTGCTTCCATAAAAAGATGGGATACGGACCTTAATAAAATCTGCCTTGTAAATGAGATTTCAAGAAAGCTTTGTGACGGCAAAATCGACATAAAAGAGGCAAAGGAAGAGCTCCTTAAAGTTAAGAGCAAATCCGTTTACGATTTTCCGGTGAAGCTTGTCGGATTTATCATGATCGGCGCTTTTCTTCCGCTTTTTTCAAACGGCGGCATTTATGAATGCTTGGGAGGGGCACTTTGCGGAATTGTTATGGCACTCGCCAATACATTTTTCAAGCATGTCCATATCAGATATTTTGTTATTAACATGCTTCAGTCAATTTTTATGGTGATTGCCGCATATTTTGCGTCTTATGTTTCCAAAGGCGCAGTCAACACTCAAATTGTTGTCGCAGCCTCCATCGCACCGATGCTTCCCGGGCTTGCAATGACAAATGCCGTAAGAGATACGATACAAGGCGATTATGTGTCGGGCGGCGGACGCCTTATCGAAGCCACGGTAAAAACGCTTTCGCTGGTTTTGGGCGTTACGGTGGGCTTGATTATAGGCCGATATATTCCCACTTTCGGCTCATCCACCGAGGAAGTGGGGGATTCGATTCCGCCGTGGGGCATTTTGATTCTGGCAGCGCTTTTAATTTCGGCAGGATATTGCATAATCATGGAAGTATCGCTGAAATTCCTTGTTTTTTCGGCATGCATCGGTGCATTCGGAAGAATTATGTATATGCTGCTTATCAGGTTCGGAATGTCCGACACGGTGTCTGTTTTTGTTGCTGCGGCCATAATAACCTTTTTGGCTCAGATAAGCGCACGGATTGCCAAAGCCCCGACGTCGCTCTTTTTGATTTCGGGAATCATGCTCCTTGTTCCCGGAACATTTATGTATGACAGCGTGACGCAATTTTTGAACAAGAATAATTCGGGCGGGCTTGAATCCTTGTTCACGGCTTTGTTTATTGCGGGTGCAATCTCGCTTGCAATCTTTCTTGTGGACACTGTTTTTATCTCAATAACGCTTGCAAAGCAGAAGAAGTTTATCGAAAAGTAATCAAAGCTTTGGACACTTCGAAAGCGGAAAAGGCACCCGTATCTGAGTATTTTCAAAATATCAGAGGTGCACCGCCCTGAACGAAAATTCTTAAGATTCCGATGATTACAAGATGTGCGGGATAATATATGTAGAACAGCCATTTCATGCCTTTGTATTTTCCGCGTTCGCCATTATATTGGGCAAGCAGCGGAATCGAAAGAAATGTGAAAAGCTGAAGGATGCCGTATGCCTTGTCAAGAAAAATAAAATAGACAAGAGCATAGACAAACGACCAGAAAACGATGGAAAAGGCCTGCTTTTTGAAATTTCCTCTGTGCGCAAAAATGAAAAATGGCGCCATCACGGCAATCGAAGACCAGTCTGATGGGAAGGCAACTATGCAGCCTGCAAAAATAATCACATATTTCGCCCATATGGGTGTGGATTCGGACTGACAGGCAAATATAACAATTGCTGCTATTGCAAGCGACCACATGACGCTTGTTCGGTTGAACGGCCCGGCCGACAAGTCAAAAAACGGAATGCCGAATGCAAAGTCGTATGCAAAGTGCGAAATGACCGCAAAGACAAGCAGCCGTCCGACATATGCACGTTTATTGTGCGTGAAAAAGCAGCCTTCGGAAATGAAAAACCACATGATGGGAGCGGTCAGCCTGCCTATTATGTGCAGCAGATAAACATACCAGATATTTTGACAGCCGGGGAAGAAAGCCCATGTCAGGTGGTCGATTGTCATCGCAATTATCGCAATGAGTTTCAGGTGATTTGAATTTAATCTCTTCTTATGTACGGCTGTTTCCATTTTATTTGATATATTTCCTTTGGTTTTTAATTGTGTTTTAAATTTCTGTGCGAAACCGCTTCAGCTGCAAACAAAAATTGAGTTTTTCAATTGTCCTGCGAAGGCTGTTTTGAAATTCTGTTTATCAAATCAAGCGTAAGTTCTGCAATCATTTCGGGTGGTTCACGGTTTTCGTTGTTAAGCCATTTGCGGATGATCGCGTAACAGCCCTGGCAGAAGAAAAGAAAAACATATTCACGCTCTTCCTGATTAAATTCTTCCGGAATCTCAGAATTTAAAAGTTCATTGATGATTGGGAGAGAAAAAAGTTTTTTTGAAAAAATTTCATCGGGCACGGTATTTATGAGCGTGGTCACAGTG
>CAVHKC010000050.1:3933-8025 GCA_963636455.1 Ruthenibacterium lactatiformans | reverse complement strand
AAATACAACCTGACATTTTCTGATTTTTCTCATTTTTCACACTTTACCCGTTTATTGTCCCTCTTCGGCATTTTTTGCATTCTTTTTGCCGAAATTTATCTGAGCCAAAACAACCGCCGCCAAAATAAGCAAACATCCCATAAGCTGTCTTAAGGAAAGCGATTCCTTCAAAAGCAGCCATCCGAACAAAACAGAAAAAACAGATTCTCCGCTCATGATAAGGGAGGCAACTGTCGGGTTCAAATCTCTTTGCCCGATGATCTGCAGCGTATAACCTACTCCGCATGACATGATTCCCATATACAAAACGGTAATCCAAAATGTTCCTGATGAAAAAACGCCTGCCCACTCTGCAAAGCCTTCCGGGACTATTTCAAAAATAATCATCGGAATGCATGTTAAAATTCCGCAGATAAAAAACTGCATTGCAGAAAGCCTTAGTGCATCCTGCCCTGCCGCACGGTCAACCGTCATAATATGGCCCGCAAACGAAAATGCACATAAAATCAAAAGAAGATCTGCGGTATTCAGTTCAAACTTTCCGCTTATGCAAAGCAGATAAAGCCCGAAAAGCGCAAGCACAACGCCTGCCCATATATTCCATCCACATTTTTTCTTGTATATAACCATACCGGCAATCGGAACAATGAGAATATAGATTGTTGTAAGAAATCCGCCTCTTCCGGGACCTGCGCCCAAAGTAAGCGCCAGCTGCTGAAGATTTGTCGCAACGAACAAAAACAGCCCGCAGATAAGGCTTTGCTTCCAAAGTTTTTTCTTTTCTTCCGAATTTCCCGGTCTGTTGGGTGAGAGACCTTTCTCGTCAAATATCTTAATAAAAGGGAGCAGAAACGCTGCTCCCAAAAGCATTCTGAAACAGTTAAAAGTGTAATTTCCGGCTGTTTTGCCTCCAATACTTTGCACTGAAAACGCCAAACCCCAAACCACTGCCGCAATAAGCAGCAGGATTGTTCCTCTTGTTTTCATTAATCGAGACCGTCCTTTATAAGTCGATTCTGTCTTTTCCGGTAAGTTCCATGAGTACGGAATCAGGAACTATTGCAATTGCGATGTTGTCGGCATGATCACCGATACGCTCCAGATTTGAAAGAACATCTGAAAATACGCCTGCGCGCGGTGAACATTCGAATTTTGAAATACGCTCGATATGCTCCATCTGAAGTTCCTTTTCCATTTTATCAATTTCTTCTTCCCTGTCAATGATTTCCGAGATAAGCGAATTTTCAGATTCTTCGAAAACCTTCATTGCGGCTTCCAAATTTGTTTCGACAAGCTCGTACATTTCGCGCATTTCCGTTTGTGCAACGGCGGAAAATTCTATTTTTTCCTTTATTGCTTTTTCCGCAACCTCTGCAATATTCTGAGCATGGTCACCGATTCTTTCGATATCAATAATAACATGGAAAAATCCGCCTATTTTATGCTCTTCTTTCAAGGGAATCTGCATCTGTGTGACCTTTACCATGTAATCTTGCATTTCACGGCAAAGAATATCGATATTGTCCTCTGTCTTTTCAATCTGCGAAAGCACCTTGTCGTTTCTGCAAAGGAGCGCATCCATTGCCCTGTCAAGATTCATTTTTGCAAGGTTTGCAGCCCTTCCGATTTCCTTTGACATTGCGGCAAGTGCCGAAGTAGCAGTCACGAGTGCCTTGTCGCCGATATACTGAAGCTTGCTTTCTTCTGCATCCATGCTCTCTTCCGGCTTAACAGGAATAACAATTTTCGTAAGCTTCACGAGGCCGTTTGCAAACGGGAACATTATGACAACATAGAATAGTCTGAACATCGTATTTGCCATGGCTATTGCCCTTGAGGCAATTTCCGCCTCCGTGCTTCCCGGTGAAATCATATATATGAAATCCACAATCGGCTGTCTGATAACAGTAAGCAGTATCGTAATTACGACTGCTCCTATTATATTGAAGAAAAGGTGGATACATGCCGCTCTTTTTGCTTCTCTGTTGGCATTTATGCTTGCAATCATGGCTGTTACCGTTGCACCGATGTCGCTTCCGATGATAACAAAGAAGCACGATGTCACAGGCATAAGCCCTGTTGCCGCCATACTTATCAAAATTCCGACCATTGCCGATGAGCTTTGTATAACAGCAGTTATTACAACTCCCAGAAGAATGAGCAGAATGGGGTTTGTGATTGACTGAAGCGTGTCATAAATCACGGGCGAATCAGCCATTGCGCTCATCGCATCTTTCATCATTCCCATTCCAAGGAACAAGATGCCGAATCCCAAAATAATATATCCTATTTTTTTAACAACTGGATTTTTTACGAACATGTAGCAGACAAGACTGACTGCCACGATAATCGGTGCAAAATTTTCGAATTTGAAAGCCATCAGCTGTCCCGTTACCGTCGTTCCGATGTTTGCACCGAAGATAACGCCGACAGACTGCTGCAATGACATAAGACCTGCATTGACAAAGCTGACAACCATGGCCGTTGTTGCGGAAGAAGATTGAATGACGCCTGTGATAACAAATCCCACCACGACACCGATAAACCGGTTCTTGGTAAACATTTCCAGGATCTGCCGCATTTTCGTGCCGGCCGCTTTTTCCAATCCCTCGCTCATCATCTGCATTCCGAACAGGAAAAGCGCAATCCCGCCGAGCACCGTAAAAATAGTATATATGCTCATTATAAAGCTGTTGCCTCCCTATTATATACACCAAAAAATTCTTTTGCGGTTTGTTTGTTTCTTTCAATTTCGGCCTTTAAACTTTCAATCGAATCAAACTTTTTTTCAGGCCTTATATAATCGTAAAATTCCACTCGGGCCCGCTGCCCGTATACGTTTTTATCAAAATCAAATATATTTGTTTCTATTGTTCTTATTCCGTTTGTGCTTACGGTCGGTCTGATGCCGATATTTGTGATTCCGTATCTTTTTTCTTTTTCGCCTTCAAGCTTGATTTTTACCGCATAAACGCCGTCCGGCGGAAGCACCTTGTCTTCCGGTGCGCTGAAGTTTATTGTCGGAAATCCGATTGTGCTTCCGATTTTTTTTCCTTCTTCAACAATCCCTGTTACAAAAAAGGCCTCTCCCATCATGTCATTTGCAGCCTTCATATTGCCTTTTTTTATTTCTTCTTTAATGTAGGTAGAGCTTACTTCCCGTCCGTTATATTCAACCTTTCGGACCACATTCACTTCAAATCCGAATTCATATCCCAGTTTCATAAGCGACTTTGCATCTCCGCCGCGTCCTTTTCCGAATCTGAAATCTTCTCCGACAACAATTTTTTTTGTGTGCAGTTTTTCAGACAGAATATTTTTTGCAAACTCTCTTGGCGAAAGGTTTTTTATGTCTGCAAATCTGCATTCGATGACACCGTCAATCCCCTTGGGATATTCATAGGTTTCTTTTTCAAGGCTTGTGAAAATAAATTCTTTTCCTGATTTGGAAACTTCCGATATTTCCTGACTGAATGTTAAAATCACCGCACTCATTCCGGGTTCTTTAAGACCCGCCGCAATATTAAAAAGTTTTTGGTGTCCTATATGATTCCCGTCAAATTTTCCTATCGTTGCAACGCATGCTTCAATATCAAGATTATCATTCAAAGATTTATAAAACATTTCCACCGTTATTTATGTCATCTTGTCCTTATCATCCGCATATACTTATACAACATTCCCATCTGTAAGTATGTATTTATTTTAATGAATTATCATTCATTTTATATACTTTTTACACAAACATTTTTTCCGCTTTAAGAACGCCCTCATCTGCAAAATATTTGTAAAGAGCGTAAAATTTACCGTTTATATCATACATTCTGTAGATTTTCTCCTCGAGCTTTGAATCAAGCAGATCTTCAGGATAAAGAAAATTGCCCACGGCAATTTTTCTTACGGCATTGAAATTTATTGTCAGTGCCTCGTAAGTTTTAAGAAATGCGTCTATCGGAATAATATGCTTTTCAAGCTCGCCTTTTTCCAAAAGGTTTTCCGCTTCCTTCAATGTGATTGACTCGTCTATCGTAAGTCCGGAAGCCTTTGTTCTTTCAAGGCTTTCAAGGCAGGAAGGAATCCCCAGCATATCGC
>CAVHKC010000050.1:0-3923 GCA_963636455.1 Ruthenibacterium lactatiformans | reverse complement strand
GCATATCGCCGATATCCTGACAGATTGTCCTTACATAAGTTCCCTTTGAACAGTTTACTTCAAAAGAAATATGCACTCCGTCTTCTGCATAATCAATATTGCTGAACCCGTAAATTTTTACTTCACGCGGCTTTCTTTCTATTTCGATTCCTTTTCTTGCGGCATCCACAAGCTTTACGCCGTTTACCTTAAGTGCAGAATACATGGGCGGCGTCTGTTCGATTGTTCCTGTAAGCAGTGCAAATGCGCTTTCAATTTTATGAAGCGCATTTTTATATCCCGAGGTGTTTTTGCTTTCGCCTGAAAGGAAGTCCATTATTTCCCTCACACGGTCTGCAGGAATCTCTTCGATTGTTTTCCCGCTTATGTCCTGTGTGTCCGTTTTTCTTCCCAACAGCATTACAGCCTTGTATGATTTGTCGGAATCCGTAAGCCTTCCAACCAATTTCGTTGCTTTTCCCATGCATATGGGAAGGACGCCTGTTGCATCCGGGTCAAGCGTTCCCGTGTGGCCTATCTTGCTGATTTTTAAAAGTTTTTTAAGCTTATATACGACGTCAAAAGATGTCATTCCTTTTTCTTTTTTTATGTTCAAAACACCGTCTGTCATATATATTTTCCTATTTCATCCAAAAGCTTTGCTATGCATTCCGAGACCGTTCCCTTCACATTGCAGCCTGCCGCCCTTACGTGTCCGCCTCCGCCGAAGGTGCTTGCAACGGCATTGCAGTCTAAATATTCAGAAGACCTCAAGCTTACTTTGCATTCGCCGTTTCCGAGTTCATAAACAAAAACGGCACACTCCACTCCCCTTGTAAGCTTAAGCTGCGAAACGATTCCTTCTAATTCACGGCTTGAAACCTTAAATTCATCCATTTTTTCGCGTGTTATGTATGAATATATCACTTTACCCTCAAAGCAAAGCTTGCTGTATAAAATAGAATATCCGTAAATTCTGTTTTCGTCATATGTCTTCGAATAAAAGCTTTCATCGATAATAAAAGCAGTCGGAATATCATATTTCATAAGATTGGAAACAGCTTCCATCGTTTTGCTTGATGTGCTTGAATACTTGAATACACAAGTATCGTAAAGAATGCCTGTATACAAGCTGATTGCAATGTCTCTGTCGATTTTTTTGATATCAAGCAGATTGTAGAGCACTTCGCAGGCTGATGATGAGCCCGCCTCCACAATATTTATCTGCGCAAATTTTGTATTGCTTATGTGATGATCGATATTTACAGTCTTTTTTGCACTTTTAATATACCTGGCTGCTTTCCCAATCCTGTCAAATGAGGCAGCATCAAGGCATATCATCAAATCATAGGTTTCCTCTTTTTTATAATCCGAGTCAATCTCATCATATCCTGCAAGGAAGGCAAGCTTTTCCGTCGGCTTTTCAAGATAAACCTTTGCTTTGACATTAGGATAATTTTTTTTGATGTATAAATACAATGCAAGAACCGAACCTGCACAGTCGCCGTCCGGTCTTATATGTCCGCTTATTGCAATGCTTTCTGCACCCTTAATCAGCTCGTCGATTTTCATATTCCGTTTGCCTCATCGATTTTCTTCATCAGATTCATCGCATCCTCGATTGATGAATCCATTATAAAAATTATTTCCGGAGTATTTCTCATATTCATGTTGGATGCAAGCTGTTTTCTGATGTATCCTTCAGCACTTTTCAGCCCTTCTGCAGTGCTTTTTCGGTCATTTTCATCTCCCATAACCGAAATATATGCCTTGCATGTTTTAAGGTCTGTGGCAACTTCAACCGCAACAACGCTCGTAAGCGGATGAATGCGGGGATCCTTTGTCTTTCTGATTATTGCCGCAAGTTCTTTTTGGACCTCGCCGTTAATCCTTAAATTTTTATTGGAATTCTTTCTCATTACAGCCTTGATACTTCCTTCATTTCATATGCTTCCATGATATCGCCTTCTTTGATATCGGAGAAGTTTTCCAAAACAATACCGCATTCGAATCCGGATTTTACTTCTTTTGCATCGTCATTGAACCTCTTAAGCGACGCAACCGAACCTTCGTAAATCATTTCTCCTTCTCTTGAAAGCCTGATCCTCGAATCCTTCTTCACAACGCCGTCCGTTACGTAAGAACCTGCAATAATTCCGACGCCCGAAGCCTTGAACAGCTGCCTTACTTCCGCATGTCCCGTTACAGCCTCTTCATAAATAGGCTCAAGCATGCCCTTCATCGCAAGTTCGACATCGTCAATTGCATTATATATTACTTTATATGACCTCAAATCAACTTTTTCATGGTCAATAGTCATCTTTGCATCTGCATTTACGCCAACATTAAATGCAATAATAATCGCATTGGACGCCGAAGCAAGCACTGCATCCGACTCGCTTACATTGCCGACTGCGGAGTGAATAACCTTCACAATAACCTCGTCATTCGAAAGCTTTTCAAGACTTTCCTTCATTGCCTCTGCCGAGCCTTGAACATCGGCTTTGATGATGATATCAAGTTCCTTAAGGTCGCCCGTCTTCATCTGATCGAACACATCATCCAGGCTCATCTTTGCCTTTGTTCCGGCAAGAAGCTTCTTCTTGTTTTCTTCGATATATACGGATGCAAAATGTTTTGCGTCTTTGTCGTTGTCGAATGCCACGAACACTTCGCCTGCATTGGGAACTCCGCTTAAGCCTGTGATTTCAACAGGCTTTGAAGGTCCTGCCGCTTTAAGCTTCTGGCCTTTGTCGTCCGTCATGGCTCTAACTTTTCCGTATGCTTCGCCCATGGCAATATGGTCGCCGACTTTGAGCGTTCCTTTCTGAACAAGCAATGTGGCAACCGTTCCTCTTCCTTTGTCAAGCTTTGCTTCGATAACGATTCCCCTTGCCATTCTGTCTGGATTTGCTTTAAGTTCCAAAATTTCTGTGCCTAAAATAACCATTTCAAGCAGATTTTCTATGCCTTCGCCGGTCTTTGCGGAAATCGGAACAAAAATCGTATCTCCGCCCCACTCTTCCGGAACCAAACCAAGGTCTGAAAGTTCCTGCATGACTTTCGGTATATTGGCACCGGGTTTATCGATTTTGTTTACGGCAACTATAACACGGATATTTGCCGCCTTTGCGTGGTTTATCGCCTCGACCGTCTGCGGCATAACGCCGTCGTCTGCGGCAACAACAAGTATTGCAACGTCTGTTGCCTGTGCACCTCTTAAACGCATTGCCGTGAACGCCTCATGTCCGGGCGTATCGAGGAATGTTATCGACTCGCCGTTTATTTCCACGGTATAAGCACCGATATGCTGCGTAATTCCGCCTGCTTCGCCCTGAATAACATTTGTTTTCCTGATGGCATCAAGCAGGGATGTCTTTCCGTGGTCTACATGACCCATAACGCAGACAACGGGAGGCCTCTTCTTCAGTGTTTCAGGAAGGTCTTCTTCTTCCTTGAGAAGTTCCTCGATATAATCAATCACAACTTCATGTTCTGAAATAATATCAAACTCAAGTGCAATCTCTTCTGCTGTTTCAAAATCCAGGAAGTCGTTTACGGTATATACTTTGCCCTGCATGAAAAGCTTCTTGATAAGAGCCGAAGGCTGCATCTTAAGCTTTGCCGCAAAATCCTTGATGGATATCGTTTCGGGAAGTGTGATTACTTTGATTTCTTCCTTGGGTTCTTCTTTAACAGCCTGCTTTACAATCTTCTGAGCAGCTTTTTCATTTTCAAGTCTGTCAAACTTGTCTTTGCGGGTGTCTTTGTCAAATTTTCCGCGTTTTCCTTTTTGCAAACGCTCTGCACCCGCACCCGGTGCTGCACCGCCTGAAGGCTGGCTCTTTTCCGCACCTCTTGCCGGACGCTGCTGATTGTTCCTTTGATCTTTTGAAAAATCCTTGCCGTCTTTTGAATACTGCGCTCTGTTATTGTTATTTGAG
>CAVHKC010000049.1:6361-8133 GCA_963636455.1 Ruthenibacterium lactatiformans | reverse complement strand
CGCAAAGACGGAATATGAGGTGGTAAAGGCAGTCAAAGCCCGAAACATAAGCTGCATTATGATTGCTCACAGGCTTTCGACAATCCGAAGCTGCGATGAAATCATTGTGATGGAAAAAGGCCAGATCATGGGCAGAGGAACGCACGAAGAGCTTTTGGAAAGAAATGAACTTTATCAAAATCTGGTAAGCGTCGATTGAAAGAGGGTGTCTGCAGATGAAGGATTTTAACGAAAAACTCCATAAAAAAGAACTGGCGGACGAAGCGCAGTTTGAAGACGCAATAGACGCACTTAGGGATGCCGTAATCGGAAACCGCCTGAAAAACGCCTTAAGCGATGCGGAGGTCGAAAATTCCGCCGTCAGCGAAGTGCTGAAATATTTTCACTGCAAATATAAAGACCAGCAGGTGCCGCCAGAAATCGACACGCTTGAAAAACAGCTTGATTACAGAATGCGGCCTTTCGGAATAATGTACCGCCCTGTGAATTTGGACAAAGGGTGGTATAAGCATGCCGTGGGAATTATGATCGGAACATTGAAGGAGGACGGCACTGCCGTTGTTTTACGCCCCGGAAAGTTTGGCGGATATTTTATGATTGACTCGCGTTCCGTGAAAAAAGTTCGGCTGAATTCAAAAACAGAAAAGCTGCTTGATGAAGATGCGCTTTGTTTTTATCCTTCTTTGCCTTCAAAAAGTCTGACTGTCAAGGACCTTACAAAGTTCATGGCTGCGCAGATGAGCGCGGCAGATATTGTTTTTTACATAGGCGCGATGGCGGCAACGGCTCTTCTGGGGCTTCTTTCACCGATGTTTACCAAGTGGCTTTTCGGAACGGTGCTCGAATCAAAAAATCTGCGTGTGCTTGCGGCACTGGCATGCTTCATGGTTGGATATGCCATTTGCTCCATGTGCCTTTCGACATTCCAGTCGCTTGTCAAGACACGCATATCGACAAAGCAGGATGTGGTTGTGCAGGCAGCGGTTCTTTCCAGAATCATCAATCTGCCGCCGTCGTTTTTCAGGAATTATTCTTCCGGCGAGCTGTATTACAAAACGCAAAGCGTGCAGTCAATCTGTTCGACAATGTTCAACACAATAGGAACAACGGGGCTTACATCTTTGTTTTCGATTATATATGTGGCTCAGATTTTTGATTTTGCACCTGCATTGGTGGTGCCTTCGGTTTTGATAATCTTGCTTTCGTTTGTTCTTACTGTTGTGACCTCGTATGTTCAGGCGCACCATGCCAATCGCCAGATGGACGCATCCGCAAAAACGAGCGGCCTGACATATTCGGTTGTTAAAGGAATCCAAAAGGTCAAGCTTGCGGGCGCTGAAAAAAGGATTTTCTCCAAGTGGGGGAAAACTTATTCGAAGGAAGCAAGCCTGGAATACAATCCGCCGGCTTTTTTGAAGCTCAACAGTGTTATAAGCATGATAATCACGCTTTTCGGCACGCTGATTCTTTATAATACGGCAATAAACAGTGGTGTCAGCGTGGACAATTACTATGCATTTTCTTCGGCATACGGGCTTGTGGGCGGTGCGTTCACATCGCTTGCGGGCGTTGCGACCGCAGCAGCTTCCATTATTCCGATGATGAAAATGGCAGAGCCTATTTTGAAAACATGTCCCGAAAATCAGGAAGGGAAAGAAACCATAACCGAACTTTACGGAAAGATTGAAATCAGCAATCTTTGTTTCAGTTACGAAGAAGGCATGCAGAATATCATAGATAATTTGAATCTTAAGGTTGAACCGGGCGAATAT
>CAVHKC010000049.1:0-6351 GCA_963636455.1 Ruthenibacterium lactatiformans | reverse complement strand
GCGGAAAAAGTACGATATTGAGGATTCTTTTGGGTTTTGAAACGCCGAACCAGGGTGCGGTTTTTTATGATCGGCACAATCTTCAGGATATTGATTTGCATTCATTGAGGAAGCTTATCGGTGCGGTTCAGCAAAACAGCCGCCTTTTCCCTGGAAGCATTCTTTCAAATATCACGATTGCGGCACCTGACCTTACGGAAGAAGAAGCCTGGCAGGCGGCTGAGATTGCAGCGGTTGCGGATGATATACGGGAAATGCCCATGGGAATGCACACCGTCATATCCGAGGGGCAGGGCGGAATTTCCGGCGGGCAGAAGCAAAGAATTTTGATTGCCAGAGCCATTGCGCCCAAGCCGAAAATCTTATTTTTTGACGAAGCAACCAGCGCGCTGGACAACATCACTCAAAAAAAGATTTCCGATGCGATTGACGCTTTAAACTGCACAAGAATTGTTATCGCACACAGGCTTTCAACCATAAAAAATGCAGACAGAATCATTTACCTCGAAAACGGCAAAATCGCCGAGGAAGGCACATATGACGAACTCATCACCAAAAACGGGAAGTTCGCTGCCCTGGTCGAGCGCCAGCGGTTAAAGTAAGAAAAATTTTTCGGCTTATACCAGTGTTTTTTTAATCACATCAAATATTGCTCAACGGCCAAACAGCTTTCCAAAGTGTGCTGTTTCATATAGGGTTTACATTTATTAAGAACATCGGCACCTCTTGAGATAATATCTTCCAATATTGTAAACTCCAATACTTCCGAAACCATTGGATTATCATCTGTCGCCATTTTTTCAAAGAACTCAAAAGCTATAGTTAATTTGGCCTTATCATCGTGCTCCAGCAATTTCATTATAAACGGAATAACTACCATACCGAACATAATATGCATTCCGTCGGATGGTTCAGCCGAAACATTTTCTGCTATTTTTTGCAGTCGGTTCAAATCATTAGGAAAAAGTCGTGTAAATTCCTCATACAAAGTTTCATATTTCATCGTATTACCTCATATTATTTCCACAGTGTCACTGAACCTAATCTTGTTGCTTTTTCAAATTTGATGATTGAGGCGGTACCGCCATCACCGATGAAGGTATTTTAAAAGAAGTATTATTCTTGCGGAAATGCAGCCTTTATCTCAGCCTTGACCAAATCCTCCGTTGCTTTCATGGCTTCGAGTGTTTTTTCAAGCAAATCATCCAGCTCCCAGCCAAGCTGCGCCGCACCTCTTGCGATAACCTCTCTTGAACAGCCTGCGGCAAATCCGCTGCTCTTGTATTTCTTCTTAAGGGATTTTAATTCCATATCCTTTGTGCTTTTGGAGGGCCGCATTAAGGAAACAGACCAAATCAGCCCCGTGAGTTCATCTGCGGCAAAAAGAACTTTTTCCATCTGATGTACGGGCTCCACATCAATTGTGATGCCGCTGCCCGTGGTAATGCCGTAGCCGTGGGAACAAACTGCATGAATTATGTCATCAGACATACCGGCTTCTCTTAAGATTTCCGGAGCCTTAAGGCAGTGCTCATCCGGGTATTTTTCAAAATCAATGTCATGAAGCAATCCCACAATGCCCCAATATTCGGCATCTTCTCCATATCCCAATTCGTTTGCATACCATTTCATAACAGCTTCTACCGTGAGGGCGTGCTGGATATGAAACGGGTCTGTATTGTATTTTTTCAGTAATTCAAATGCTTCGTTTCTTGAAATGCTATTCATTTTCGGGTCTCCTTGTTTTTATATATTTTTATGCAGGCAGCGGGTTTGCTGCCTGTATTTTATTAAAAAAATGTGATGCCGCTTTCGGAAAAGCAAATATGTTACAGACGGATTCAATTTTAAATTTTTCTTTATTCCGATGATTGAATTATCACTTCATTTCCGAGCTGCTCCGGATAATTTGCTTCTATCCAGTTATTTATGTTTTCATTATCTTGATCGTATACAAATATATATTTTGCTGCTATTCCGTCTAAACTTTCTTCACTTTCAACAACAAACGCTGTAATGTCAGTGCTCATAAATATATATTCCCCAATATAATAATAAGTAAATCCCGGGTCACCTGAAGAAGGAATTAAAATGCAGTAAGACTCATGCGTTGGAACTTCATATTTAACATTCGCTTCTTCAAGCCATTTCCTTTCCTCGGTCCATCTCTTTTCGTTTTCATCCATTTCCTTTTGAAATACCGTTTTTACAGAACCTGTAGAAATATATATCCCAACAAAGAAAGAGAGAAAAATACCGGCAGCTGCGACGGCAGACATTAACATCTTCTTTGCTGTCTCGGAAATCAACCGTACGGCGGGAACCATGTTTAAATAGAGTATTGCAATCAGTATTGTTTTTGTATATCTATCTATGCAGGCCAAATTTGTTGCTTCTCTGCCGGGCATTGAGAAAAGATACATTGCAAGCAAACCCAATTGATAAACCACATAAAGGATAAGGGAAAACACAGCAATTTTTAAAAATAATTTCAGGAGTTTTTTCTTTTTAAATAAAATTATCAGCACTGCAATAAGTGCACAGATACCTACGGTGATCCAAACGTCTTTATAGGAAATTTCATATTTAAATAAAGAAGAACAAATTGACAGGATGTCTTCTTGCGTTTTTGATTCAAATACGGATTTGTAATTTTCAGCGGTCATTGCATGTTTGGATGCTGCCGCCTGAGAAAAAACATATTTGCAATGTTTTTGCCACAAAATCAACGAAATAAAAGGCAAAGCCGCACATATAATTCCGTGAAGATAAGCTTTCTTTTTCCATGCAAATACAAATAATAAAATTGCAGTAAATGCCGCAAAGAAAATACCGGAATTTTTTATTTGTATAATCTGCACCATATAAAATGCCGAGAAATACAAAGGCACTTTTTCACCTGATTTACAATGCAGATAAGTAAATAAAAGTCCACATATTCCAACAAGCGGAAGCAGTGTATCTACAAGAAGATTTGTAATCCGTATATTGTATGACAATGCATAATTTGTAAAAGATGCGATTACTATAGCGGCAGGCAGACGATTCTTTTTTGCAAATGAAAATAACGGTAAAATGGCAGCCAGCATCATATAGGTCTGAGCAAACATTTGAATGGATTCGCCGCTGCTGGTCAGCTTTGCAAAGAAATAAATATATGCTGCACTGCCTAACGGATACTCCTGAAATTTAGTCAGAGAGCCCTCAAAATTAGGAAATCTGTTTGCTTCAAGCATTTCTTTTACAACGAGCCCCCAATGAGAAAAATTATCAATATGAGATAAAATCTTACCGCTCAGATATAGGCCTAATAAAATCAGAGAAATGAGTAAAAAGACATAGCCCGCATTCATATAAGGTTTCAGAACAGAAGTTTTTTTCTTGCACAAGCCATATATAAAACCCGCAAATCCAATAAAATACAGAACATAGGTTACTTCCGGAAGCAAATTCAACAGTCCTGCTGCAAAAAGAAATGTTACCTGAATTGCAATTGTCAAACTCGGCAAAAAATAGATATCGACTTTATCATCGCAAATTTTTCGTATCAATTCTAAAGAACCAAGTGTTGAGATTCCCAATAAAAACAACTTTACAAAAACCATTTTCTTACCTTTATAATGCTTTATAAAAAGACCAATACTGTTTGACCTTGACCATTATAGCAAAAATACCGAAAAATCTTTACAAAAAAAGTGAAATTTTCAGGGAGAATACTTGAATTTTAACGGCATAGGGGGTAAAATTCGTGTGCAAATATATAAGAAACGCAAGAGTGTAAAGGAGAGAAAAAATGAAAAGGCTGGCAAGCATTATTGTTGCAGTTGTTATGGTATTAACATTGATGCCCATGGCTGCTTTGGCGGCAGACGGCGATGAAAACGCGGTTGCCAAGGTGGGTGATAAGACATACGCAACTTTGATTGATGCGGTAGATGCGGCATACGAAGCCGGAAGCGGGCAGACGGTCACCTTATTAAAGAACTACGAGGTTGAAACCGGAAGCTACACCACATATCTTTTGCCCGATGATTCCACATTTGATTTGGGGGGAAATACGCTGACGGTTCCTTTTGCAGCCGCAGCTTTTGAAGGTACTAACATCACCATCCAAAACGGAAGGTTTGAGAGTACTGCAAATTACTCGATATGGATCGGCAATGGCGAAAATGATACAACAGCAACGGTCAAGAATGTTTCTTCCAATGCCGGTGTTAATGTTTTTGCAGCCACCGCAACGATTGAAAATTGTTTGATAGATGCCAGCGCCAAGACGTATTATGCGGTTTGGGCTGACGAAAGTGCGGATATTACCGTTAACAGCGGATCCTATACAGGCGGCGAAAACGGAGTGCTCGGAACAGCCACGAATGATAAAGGCTTAATAGAAGTTTACGGCGGAAGCTACAGCTTCGGCAATTTCCTTCCCGGAGGAGATCATGATAATGTAGTCATTCACGGCGGAACATACTCCGGCGAGATTGATTCCAAATATGTTGATTCGGAATCAGGTCTTGTGCAGGTCGGCAATGGATGGGCAGCACTGCCCAAGGATAAAAAGGTTGAAAACGAAGATGGCTCAACCACTGAAACCAAGACAGAAGTAAGCGGAAACGAAAGCAAGGTTACGGAGACGACAACCAAGACTGATGCTGAAACAGGCACCGAAACAAAGCAGGAAACTGTCACGAAAACGGACACTGCAACCAATACAACAGAAAAGGTGGAAACAACCACAACCACTCAGAAAGATGAAAAGAGCGGCACAGTGACCGAAACCAAAAAGGAAGAGGCTGTTGTCAGCAAGGTGGTTGACGGCGTGACGGTTGAAACAGAAAAAACAACGACCGAAGCCACGGTAACAAAGAAAGACGATACAACAGTAACAAATGAAACAAAAACTGTTGTAAACAACGAGACCAAAACAACAACCGAAACCAAAAAGGAAGTTGTTGCGACAGAAAATGTTACTACTACAGAACAGACAGTAACCACCACAAACGAAAATAATGAAACCACAGTTGTAACCACGAAGAATGTGGCAGACAAAGAAAACAATGTAGCAACAGAGGCTGTTGTTGATAAGGACAGTCAAACCGCAAAGGTTGTTGCCGAGGTGGGCACGGACGAAACGGCTGCAATACCGACCAAGGTTGTAGTGGATGCCACCGCTGCAAAGGCTGACGCTGACAGTGTCAAGAAAACGGAAGTGACTTTGCCGCCTGCAACCGTGAGCACGCTGAACCAAGCAGCTAATGCGGCTGAAGAAACAGTTGAATCGGTTGAAGTTAAGACAGATGTTGCAACTCTCAGCATAGACAACACCGCATTGAAGACGCTTACAGCTGCACAAGAAACGGCAGAGGAAGGGAACTTGACTCTGAGTGTTGAAAAAACAGACAGCACTGTGGGCAAAACTGAGAATGCAACAGCAACATACGAGCTTAAGGCTTATATGGATGGAACAGAAGTCTTTGAAGAAGCTAACGCTGCAACAAACGGAAATATTGCCATCAGCGTTCCTTATGAACTCTCGGCAAGCGACAACACTCTTAAGGTGTATTATGTAACCGAAGACGGCACCAGGGTGGATATGAATGCCAGCTACGAAAATGGTATACTGAACTGGACGACCAATCACTTCTCAACATATGAAGTTGTGGAAATTACAAAAACCGCAGACGCAGACGATAAGGGCTCAAGCGACTCGGGCAACAAGAGCTCAGATGGCAAGGGTTCAAGTGACTCAGGCAACAAGGGGTCTGATAAAACTGCTGACAACAGCAAGAATGGCACCAATAACGACAACGGTGCTGCCACGGACACAAAAACAGGAAAGTACCTTGTTGTTCCTGCAACGGGAGATGAATCCAACACCGCGGCATTAATCATAATGCTCTTTATCAGCGGCGGAGCCATAGCAGGAGTTGCGGCTGCAAACAGAAAAAGAAACAACATATAAAAAAACAACACATAAGTAAAAAAGCAATTGGTATTTAAGAAAAAGCCCGCCGATTCAGACAATCGGCGGGTGTTTTATGTGCTTTTTATTTTTGTAAACAATACACAGAGCAGAAATTTTCTTTTCCAAACGGGAATACGACTATATCTTCAGGAAGCCGCTTCCGGCACGATTTCCTGACAGGATTCTACATGATGATATCTGGGGCGGATTTCATCACAGGTTCGCGATAGGTCATATCCGAATTCACGAATGATATAATTCTTTATCTCGTACTTTACTCACGGCAGCAATGCAGTGCCGGGAAGTGCATACTATATGGATCCTGATGATAATTTCAGCAAATTCATCAAAAAGCGAAAGGATATTGACGCCAACGGTTTTTACGA
>CAVHKC010000048.1:3720-8216 GCA_963636455.1 Ruthenibacterium lactatiformans | reverse complement strand
CGAACTCTCAAACTGCAGTTATCATTCGGGCGGCCATATTTATTTTTCGCTTAAAGACGAAACAGGCGTTATTTCGGGCGTCATGTTCAAAAGCAGGGCGCAAACCCTTAAAATTCGTCTTCAAGACGGAATGCAGGTTGTCGTAACGGGAAGCTTAGGCGTTTATGAAACGTCTGGAAAGTATCAGATTTATGCCACGAAAATAGAAGAAGCGGGGCAGGGAGATCTTTTCAAAAAATTTGAACAGCTTAAGGAAAAGCTTGAAGAAAGCGGGATGTTTTCTGCAGAATACAAAAAGCCGATTCCAAGATTTGTGATGAAAATCGGTGTAGTAACTTCCGAAACTGGAGCTGTAATACAAGATATAAGGAATATTGCGCTGCGCAGAAATCCTTATTGCGAAATATATTTATATCCCGTGGCTGTTCAGGGAGAAAATGCAAAATATTCGATTGTCAAAGGGCTTAAGAAGCTTGACAGCATGGGGCTTGATGTTATTATCACAGGCCGGGGCGGGGGAAGCATCGAAGACCTTTGGGCATTCAACGAAGAAGAAGTCGCAAGGGCGATATTTGCGTGCGACACACCCGTTATTTCGGCAGTGGGGCATGAAACGGATTTCACGATTGCCGATTTTGTTGCGGATTTAAGAGCACCGACACCGTCGGCTGCGGCTGAGCTTGCGGTATTTTCTTATGACGAATTCGAAAGAAAATTGGGCAATATAAGCTGCACACTGAGCCTTTGCATGGACACAAAGCTTGCACAGTGCAGAAAAAAGCTTGCCGATTCAAAATTTTTGCTTGAAAAATCATCTCCGGCAGGGCAGATTGAAATTCACAAGAAGTTTATCAAGGAAATGAAGAAAGAACTTGAAAGGCTCATGTGCACACAGGCAGAAAAAACAAGGAACAGGCTTGAAACCAACAGGCAGACATTTGAAAATCAAATGCAGAATGTACTGAGAAAAAACAAAGACGCACTTTCTTTGAAAGCGGCGGCACTTGAGGGGCTTTCGCCGCTTAAAAGGCTTCAGGCAGGATATGCTTATGCGGCTTTGGAGAATGGGAAAACACTAAAAAGCATAAAGCAGATAAACAAGGGCGATAAAATAACACTTGCGGTCGCAGACGGCGAGGTTTTGACAGAGGTCATTGAAAAGAGGAACGGCTATGGACAGGAAAGAACCGATTAAGTTAGAGGATGCTTTTGAAAAACTGGATGAAGTGACACTTGCAATGCAAAGTGCCGAACTTTCGCTTGAAGACACTTTCAGGCTCTATAAACAAGGCATTGAGCTTGTAAAGATCTGCGAAGAAAGAATAGAGAAGGTTGAAGGCGAAATCAAAAAAATAACCGAAGAACAAAATGGTATCTGAAAATGGATTTGAATTTGCTTAAAACAAAAACAGATGAAATAAATGAGATTGTTATGAGTTATCTTCCGAAGTCAAGCGGGTTTGACGAGAAGATAATTTCTGCTATGAGCTATTCTCTTTCGGCGGGCGGCAAAAGAATCAGGCCGCTTCTTATGTCTGAAAGCTTTGAAATTTTTGCAAAGCCCGAAAAAGAGAGAAACACCCTGAATGCGTTTATGGCGGCACTCGAATATATTCACACATATTCGCTTGTGCATGATGACCTTCCATCGATGGACGATGCCGAGTTAAGGCGCGGAAAGCCTGCCACGCATGTCAGGTTCGGTGAGGCATTCGGTGTGCTTGCAGGCGATGCACTTTTGAACCGTGCATTTGAAATTGTGGCAAAAGCCATGATGGAAATAACCGACAAAACAGACCTGCTTTATGCTCAGAGGGCATTTTATGCTTTGGCTTCAAGGTCGGGCGTAAGCGGCATGATAGGCGGGCAAAGCCTTGATGTGGAATCCGAAAAAGCAGTCGGATTCGAGCTTTCCAAAAGCCATTTGGATTATATTTATCAAAAGAAAACGGGTGCGCTCATACAGGCGGCGCTTACAATCGGAGCAACGCTTGCAAATGCCGAATTTGACGAGATAGAGAAGATGGAAGTCATAGGAACGGGAATCGGCTATGCATTTCAAATCCAGGACGACATTCTGGATGTTGAAGGAAATGAATGCGAACTTGGCAAAGATGTGGGCGCAGATTCAAAGAACAATAAAAAGACTTATGTGGATTTTGTCGGAATAGATGCGGCAAAAGCAGAAGTTAAAAGATATACGGACAAGGCAATCGAAGACCTCGAATCGCTCGAAGGAAGAGATATCAGCTTTTTGAAAGACCTTCTGCTTATGCTTGTAAACAGGAAAAAATAAAAGCTTTAATTAAGGGCAAAGTCCGAATTTTAAATATACGAAAAGCGAAAACTGCAGGAAAAATGTTACTTGAACAAATAAAGACAGCAAATGATGTCAAAAAAATAAAACCGGAAGACAGGCCGGCTTTGGCAAGAGAGATAAGAAAATTTCTTGTTGAGCATGTAAGCAAAACAGGCGGGCATATTGCGTCCAATTTGGGCGTTGTGGAGCTTACGATTGCTTTGCATTTGGCGCTTGATCTGGAAAAGGATGCTATCGTTTGGGATGTCGGACATCAATCCTATGTTCACAAGATTCTTACAGGAAGATGGAAGGATTTTGACACCCTAAGGCAGCACGGCGGGCTGAGCGGATTTCCCAAAAAAAGAGAAAGCAAATATGACAGCTTCAACACTGGGCATTCTTCGACTTCGATATCGGCGGCTTTGGGAATTGCAAAAGCCGCACAGTTAAACGGCGAAGACAAAACCGTTGTTGCGGTAATTGGAGACGGCTCACTGACAGGCGGTCTTGCGCTTGAAGCACTGAACAATGCTTCAAAGCTCGGAAGAAATCTGATAATTATATTAAACGACAACAATATGTCCATTTCCGAAAATATCGGAGGGCTTTCGACATATCTTTCGCAGATAAGGGCAGGCGAAAATTATATCGGAATGAAAAAGGGCGTGAAAAGGTCGCTCAAAAAAAATCCGGTTCTTGGCGAAAAGGTCATAAAAAATGTAAAAAAGATAAAAAGCTCGATAAAGCAGCTGCTTGTGCCGGGCATGCTTTTTGAGGATATGAATATCACATATTTGGGGCCGATTGACGGGCATAACATCAGCATGATGAGGAAAATCATCATGGAAGCAAAAAACATAGACAAGCCCGTTATCATCCATGTCTGCACTAAAAAGGGAAAAGGCTACAAGCCGGCAGAAGAAAGACCCGATGTTTTCCACGGAATCGGGCCGTTCGACACAAAAACAGGCGAGCTTTTGAACAAGAGCAGCAAGCCGTCCTACACAAATGTGTTTGCTGATGCGCTGGTTGAAGCCGGCGAAAAGAACAAAAATATCGTTGCAATAACCGCCGCAATGCCGGACGGAACAGGGCTTAAAAAATTCAAAGAGCACTTCCCAGACAGGTTTTTTGATGTGGGAATTGCCGAGCAGCATGCCGTTACATTTGCGGCAGGCCTTGCCGCAGGCGGAATGAAGCCTTTTGTTGCGATATATTCTTCCTTTTTGCAAAGGGCATTCGACCAGATAATACATGATGTATGCCTGCAGTCTTTGCCTGTGGTTTTTTGCGTAGACAGGGCAGGACTTGTTGGAAATGACGGTGAAACACATCAGGGAACATTTGATTTGTCATATCTTTCGATGATTCCCAACATGAACGTGCTTGCGCCCAAAAACGCCAAAGAACTTGCGGCAAGCATTGCTTTTGCTTCTGATTTTAATGCACCGCTTGCCATAAGATATCCCAGAGGAACGGCATGGGACGGTGCAGAAGAATTTAATGCACCCATCGTCTTTGGGAAAAGCGAGATCATGTATTTTGAAAAAGATATCGCAATATTGGCTGTCGGGGCTATGACAGAAACTGCCATGGAAGTCAGGAAAAGGCTTAAAGAAGAGGGAAAGAATGTCACATTGATAAATGCAAGATTTGTAAAGCCGATTGACGAGGAAATGATTGACAAGATTGTCAAAACACATTCTGTTATAATAACGATGGAAGAAAATATCATAAACAGCGGTTACGGAATGGCTGTTTTGAGATATATAAACGAAAATGAGTACAGTGGCGTGAAGGTTTTAAATATTGCCATTGCAAACGAATTTACCGAGCAGGGCTCAAGTAATGAGCAGAAAAAAGAATGCAGGCTTGATGCCGATTCGGTAATGGAAAGGCTTGAAAGGGAGCTTAGGTGAAAAAAAGACTTGACGATTTGGTTTGCAAGTTGAATCCGGAACTTACAAAAACAAAAGCGCAGACAATCATTATGAGCGGCACGGTTTATGTTAACGGCCAAAAAGAACTCAAATGCGGCTCGGTTTTTCCAGAAGATGCGGTTGTGGAAATCAGAGGAGAAGGCTTAAAATATGTAAGCAGGGGCGGGCTTAAGCTTGAAAAGGCAATGAAGGTTTTTCCGATTGACCTTAAAGACAGGATTTGTATGGACATCGGCTCATCCACGGGAGGCTTC
>CAVHKC010000048.1:2026-3710 GCA_963636455.1 Ruthenibacterium lactatiformans | reverse complement strand
GCGTGGATGTGGGAAAAGGTCAGCTCCACTGGAAGCTAAGAAACGACCCACGAGTTTGTGTCATGGAAAAGACAAATATAAGATTTGTAACGCCCGATGATATTGCAGACAAAATAAACTTTGTAAGCATCGATGTTTCGTTTATTTCGCTTACGCTTGTGATCCCTGTTGCGATTTCTTTGCTTGATGAGAAGAAAGAAATGGTTATGCTTATAAAGCCTCAGTTTGAGGCAGGCCGTGAAAAGGTCGGAAAAAAGGGCGTTGTGAGAGAAAAAAGCGTTCATGAAGAAGTTATAAACAAGATAACGGATTTTGTAACAGAGGCGGGGCTTAAAGTTAAGGGACTTGATTTCTCTCCGGTAAAAGGGCCGGAGGGCAATATAGAATATCTGTTGTATGCGGGTGCGGAAGGCAATGAAAGCTTTGACAAAGCCTTGATTTGCGAAACCGCAAACAAAGCTCACGAGGAATTGGACAAATGAGAAATTTTTTGCTGGTAACTAATTCAAGAAAGAAAGATGTTGTCGAGTATGCCGAAAAAATCAAGCAGAAGCTTGAAGAACACGGCATGAACTGCACGGGAAACATTCTCACAGAAGAAAGAGAAGACCTGGGATATATGTATACAGATCCTAAGCTTGTTCCGCCGGAAACCGAAGGAATCATTGCATTAGGCGGCGACGGAACGCTGATAAGAGCCGCAAAGGACCTTATTGCACTCAAGCTTCCGCTGATTGGAATAAATTTCGGAACTTTGGGATATCTTACAGAAATCGAAGCGGGAGATTTGGAAAAGGTTATACCCAAGCTTAAATCAGACGATTATACGATTGAAAAAAGGATTCTTTTAAGAGGCGAAATTTTAAGAGACGGCAAGGTTTTGAAAACCAATATCGCATTCAATGATGTGGTGCTTAACAGAACTCCGCCCATCGGTGTTTTGAAATATGATGTGAAAATCAACGGACATTTCCTGACAAATTATTCCGCAGACGGCGTCATTATTTCAACTCCCACAGGTTCAACAGGCTACAATCTTGCGGCAGGAGGCCCTATTATTCAGCCGACTGCAGACACGATTCTTCTGACACCGCTTTGTGCGCATACGCTCAATTCCAGAAGCATTATATTTTCTGCAGATACTATAATCGAAATAGAAGCAAAAGGCTTCAAATATGAAAATCAGCAGAAAATGCAGGTTCAGTATGACGGAGATGCAACGGGAATGATGCTTGAGCCGGGCGATGTCATAAAGGTCAGAAAATCGGGGCTTATAACCAAAATCATGAAGCTTAACGAAATGAGCTTTGTCGAACAGTTGGGTAAGAAAATGAGGTAATTATCAAAGGGGATACAAAATATGAAAAAACCTGTGGTACTTATGATTCTTGACGGATACGGTTTGAGCGACGAGGTAAAGGGAAATGCCGTTAAAGCCGCAAATACGCCTGTTATGGACAGACTCATGATGGAATATCCTTTTGTGAAAGGTCATGCTTCGGGCATGGATGTCGGGCTTCCCGAAGGGCAGATGGGAAATTCCGAGGTGGGCCATCTGAACATGGGCGCAGGAAGAATCGTATATCAAGACCTTACACGAATTACAAAATCCATTGAAGCCGGCGATTTTTTCAAAAAGCCGGAACTTCTTGATGCTGTCGAGAACTGCAAGAAGAACAATTCG
>CAVHKC010000048.1:0-2016 GCA_963636455.1 Ruthenibacterium lactatiformans | reverse complement strand
GCATATAATGGGTCTGCTTTCAAATGGCGGAGTCCACAGCGACAATTCGCACCTTTATGCTGTTTTGAAGCTTTGCAAAGAGCAGGGACTTGAAAGGGTTTTCGTGCATTGCTTCATGGACGGAAGAGACACGCTTCCCACCTCCGGCGAAGGCTTTGTAAAAGAGCTTTGCGAGGTTATGAAAAAGGAGACAGGAAGCATTGCAACCATAAGCGGCAGATATTGGGCAATGGACAGAGACAACCGCTGGGAAAGGATAGAAAAAGCCTACGAGGCTTTGGCTTTTGGAAAAGGCATAAAAGAAACAGACCCGGTTGAGGCTGTAAAAAATTCCTATGCAAAGGGCATAACCGATGAATTCATAGAACCCGTTGTCATCGAAAAGGATGGAAAGCCCACAGCAGTTATAAAGGATAACGATTCCGTTATTTTCATAAATTTCAGGCCTGACAGGGCAAGAGAGATTTCAAGAACATTTTGCTGCGATGATTTTGAAGGCTTCGACAGAGGAAAAAGAATAAAAACAACATACGTGTGCTTTACGGAAATTGATGAGAGCATTCCGAATAAGAAAATAGTATTTAAAGAAGAAGAAATTCTTAATACTTTCGGAAAATATATAGCGGATAATGGCCTCAAGCAGGCTCGTATCGCAGAAACAGAAAAATATGCGCATGTCACATTTTTCTTCAACGGAGGAGTCGAAAAGCCAAATATAGGCGAAGACAGATTTTTGATTCCGTCTCCAAAGGTGGCAACATACGACCTGCAGCCCGAAATGAGCGCATATAAGGTAAAAGACAAGCTTATCGAGGTCATAAAAAAAGGTGAACACGATGTTATCATAATAAACTTCGCAAACCCCGATATGGTCGGTCACACGGGAATCATGGAAGCTGTTGTTAAAGCGATTGAAACTGTCGATGAATGTGTCGGAGAGGTTGTCAGTGCAATAAAGGAAATTGGAGGAGTGATGTTCCTTTGTGCAGATCATGGAAATGCAGAAGAACTGATTGATCCGAAAACGGGAAGCGTCTGGACAGCGCATACGACAAATCCCGTGCCGTTCATTTTGATAAACGGACCTTCCGGTGCAAAACTAAAAGAAAACGGGAAGCTGTGCGACATAGCACCGACATTGCTTGAACTTATGGGACTGAAGCAGCCTTCCGAAATGACAGGAAGCAGCTTATTGGAGGTATAAATGGCAAACTACGACAATCAAAGAAACAAACGGCCGAATTCTTCGGGTAATAACAGAAGACCGAATCCAAACGGCGAAAGAAGAGCAGACGGCAGAGCATATTATGACGAAAGAAGAGCTGCTTCGGCAAGTTCAAGGCCTTCTGGAAGAACAAGTTCAGATGCCAGAAGAAGAGCAGAAATTGCAAGAAGAAAGAAGAAAAACAAGACAATAAAGATTGTTGTTATTATTCTTGCGGTCATTCTTGCTGCAATCATAGTTATATTGATTGCAACGGCAGGAAAAGGAAAGAACAAAGAAGAAAATCAGATAACGAAAAGCCAGGGCGAAACGACTGCAGAAGAAACAACAGCAGATACCGCACGATATGAAGTAAATCTTATTGCGGTAGGCGATGTGCTAATGCATACGCCGCTTCTTAATTATGCAAATGACGGAAACGGAAATTACGATTTCAACAGCATTTTCGCAGTTTTGAAGGATGATATTTCGGCGGCGGATATTGCAGTCTGCAATCAGGAAACGCCCATTGACACAACAAAGGATCCGGACGGCGGAATAAGCTTCATCTTCAACACGCCGGGTGCGATAGGCGATGCCGAAATCAATGCCGGATTTGATGTTATTCTTCAGTCTTCAAACCACAGCTACGACATGGGTTCGGACGGAATTTTGAACACCTGCGCCTTTTGGAAGACAAAGGAAGGCCAGGCGGTCATGATAGGAATGAACGATTCCCAAGAAAAGCGTGACACAATCACAATCTACGAAAAGAACGGAATCAAGTTTGCACTTTTAAACTACACCTACGG
>CAVHKC010000047.1:5243-8342 GCA_963636455.1 Ruthenibacterium lactatiformans | reverse complement strand
CAACAATTGCAACTGTTGTGATTATTACGGACCATATAAACAACATTTTTCAAGCCCTCCTTTATTCTGCCTGTATGCCGGCTTTCTTGGCGTCACGTCTTTCTCTGAGCACCTTCAAAAGTCCCTGTTTTCCGCCAGGAAGTGCCGCCGTTAAAACTACGCCGAGAACAATCGAGATAATCAGGCACAGATAAACCGAATGGAAGTTTTCTGTTCCAAGAATTGTCTGAACTCCGCATGTTACATAAACAACATTTGCAATCCAGCTTACAACCATTGTTATTACAGCCGCCTTGGTGTTTCTCTTCCACCAAAGGCCGATAACTGCCATTACAAACATCGGCACTGCCCATGTGAATATCCAGTTGATTGTCGTAACAACCGTCGGCTGGAAGTTCGAAAGACCGATTGCGATAAGGCCGAAAACAACGATCATGATTCGCATAATGCGTACTTTCTTTTTGTCATCTGCATTTTTGTTGTACAATCCGCCGTAAAGGTCATGTGCAAACACGGTTGCCGGACAAAGGCATGTCATTGCAAATGTCGAAAGCAGTGCGCCTAAGAATGAACCCATGATAAGGAATACAACCCAGCCAGGAAGGATTTCCACAATAAGGGTGGGTGCCGCAAGCATATCGCTTAATTCCGGATGTATTGCGAAAGCCGCAATTCCCATAAGTGCGGGGATTATACAGAAGCAGCCGTTTACGATTCCTGCCCATCCAAGCGATTTCTTGACCGTTTTTGCATCCTTTGCCGCAATTGCCGTCTGAAGACCCATCTGCGAAATTCCCTGGAACAATGTGCAGCAGAAAACCGAAGGAATTGCAAAGCTTAAAAGAACATCCGAATTTCCGAATATGCTTAACATCCATGTGTTTCCTGTGCTTTCAATCGTTGACTGAACGCCTTCCCATCCCTCTGGAAGATAGAAGAACATTGCAATGAATGCGATGATCAGCGCAACATACATGAAAGCAGCATTGATAAGGTTAAGAATCGAAACTTCCTTCATTCCTGCAATAAGAACATAAAGAATTCCGAAAATACCTCCGACAACAGCGCCGAGCCAATAAGGCCAGCCCGTCAGTGCCTGAAATGTAACTGCGATGCATTGAGTTTCCAAGCACAGGCAGCCCATTACGAGCGGTGCCATAATGCAAGCCGTTAGTGTTCTTGTTTTTGCACCGTACAATTTTCCGAACAAGTCAGGAACTGTTGTCGTTCCAACTTTACGGATTGCAGGGCCCGTAACAGCACAGATAACAACCATCATTACCGTACATGCGATTCCGAACCAAACAGAAATAGCACCGATATTGAAAGCGTTCTGAGTCGTGCCCCAGATATGTGCCGAGCCAAGCATTGTAAGTGCAAGCGTTACACCTACCTGGATAGTTCCGAGACCCTTGTTTGCAAGTGCGAAATCTCCGGAATTTTCCGGTTCTTTGCGTTTCTTGATTGCAAGCACAAGTCCTACCCCAACGATTGTGATAACTTCATAAAGTATCACCGCAATAAGAATACCAATTTTCATAAAGACCTCCTCTTTGTTTTGCTTACCCGTGAACAATGCGGTTTTTGCTTTGCACTTTTCTGCCCGCAGGCGTAAGCGTTTCGTAAAAACTCTCTTTCAATCATCCACAAGCCGATTATAGATTGGGTATTGAAAAATCTGAAAAAGCTTAAACATTTAGATGTATGCATTTTGGTTATAGATAATTTGGATCTGTTTTTTTTGAGTTTATTTTTTATATAGACTTGCCATTATTCATTTTTTTATAAAAAATTTTTCATAGAGAATAATGAAACAGATTTTTGTCATAAAAAAAACGCATTTATCTATGCGCTTTTTTTATAGATAACTCAGTATGGCAGTTTTTGAGGAAAAAACTTTTTAACTACTTTTCATAATAAGTGAAATTATCGATAAATGTCTGCATATATGGATTTGAATTGTTTTTCCGCCACGCAAGCACAAGGCTCGGATCCGAAACCCCGTCCACTTCGCAGAAATGCACATCATTGTCCGAAGCAAGCATATTCCTCGAATCAAGCATGCAGACTCCCAAACCGGCCTGCACCCAAAGCATTTCCGTTTGTATGCTCGGCGCAAACTTAACCTTCGGCGCACTGACGCCGCATTTTGCAAAGCCGTCCAGAATCAGCCTCGGCGATTCAAGCGAATCTTCTGTTGATACCATAATAAAAATATCATCCACGAAGTCGCTTAATTTCACCTTTTTTGCGCCTGCAAGCCTGTGGTCTTTGCTCACAACTATATAATCCTTTGTTTTTTCGATAACTTTGTAATCCAAATGTTTTTGCTGTTCGATGTCGAATTTCAGTGTTATCACAAAGTCGAGCTCGCCCGAATAAAGATTGTCCAGAAGCTTGCTGAAGCTGTAATTTCTCATTTTTATTTCGACATTTGCATAATGTTCGTTGAAATACCCGAGCACATTCGGAAAAAGGTCGCTCACTCTTGTTCCGTCAAGAATGCCTATGCTTATTGAGCCGTTCATTCCCTGGTATGCACTTCTTGCCTTTGCAACAGCAACATTGTAGCTGTTGTATATTTTCTCAAATTCGTCTTTTAAGATTCGTGCCGACGGAGTCATCTGCATTGTTCTTGAAGTTCTGATGAAGAGCATGCACCCCAATTCCTCTTCCATCATCTGAATCTGCCTGCTTAAAGCCGGCTGTGTAATATAAAGTGCATTTGCCGCACTTGTGAAATTAAGATATTTTGTGACTGTCAGGAAATATTTTATCTGAGTGATATTCATCTTGATGCCTCCGCCCTGCCTGCATAGGCACGAATTTTTCCGGCCGCCGCATACTTTCAAGCGTTATTTTGTCACCAAATTGCGTCTGTTGTCAATATCGCAGGTGTTTCGTTTTTAACTCACAGCTTCCTTAGTGCTGTGTTTTTCTGCTTGTTTGCTTGTTTTTTAGGTATTTGACCAAAGCTCTTAAATGCTTTATTATGTTGCAAAACAACGTTTTAAGTAACCCCCGGGCATTAAAGGAAGCTTTCTTCCTTCGATGTCATATGCATTTTGAAAGGTGTAATCAATATGTCACAAGTTACCA
>CAVHKC010000047.1:0-5233 GCA_963636455.1 Ruthenibacterium lactatiformans | reverse complement strand
CTGCGGCATCAACCGCATGACATTCTACTATCATTTCAAAGATATTTATGATTTGGTGGAATGGTCCTGCATTGAAGATGCAAAAAAAGCGATTGACGAAAAGAAAACCTATGAAACCTGGCAGCAGGGGCTGCTTCAGATTTTTGAAGCCGTGCAGGATAACAAACCTTTCATATTGAATGTCTACCACTGCGTTCACAGAGAACAAGTCGAAAAATATCTGCAGCCGCTTGTGGACGGGCTTTTGCTGGATATTATTGAAGAAGAATCCAAAACAATGACCGTTAGAGATGATGACAAACAGTTTATCGCACAAATTTATTCATATATCTTAATAGGTTTGATGCTTGACTGGATCAAAGACGATATGCGAAAAGACCCGCAAATAATTGTGGAAAAAACCACAAAACTGCTCAAAGGTTCAATATCTGCGGCACTTTCCCGCTTTAAGCTATGATTTTATCAATTTTGCGATTCTGATAAAAATTTTAACAATTTTATGTCCTGTGATAAAAGTTTTATCACGGGTCTTTTTTTGTTTATTGAAGGAAAAACCGCCGTGCCTATAATGAATTACAACAAGCAGGAACAAATCTCCTGCAGTGCTTCAATCAGTTAAATTTTATTTTTATCATAGGAGGTAACCGTTATGTATTACTCAGCAGGAACTTATGAATCTTTTGCTCACCCCGAAAAACCCAAAGATGCGGACAAAAAATCGGCTTATATCATCGGCACGGGACTTGCGGGGCTGACAGCTGCCTTTTATCTTGTTCGTGACGGACAGCTTAAAGGCGAACATATTCATCTTCTTGAAAAATTAGACCTTGCAGGCGGAAGCTGCGACGGACGCAAGGACATCACCAAGGGCTTCTTTATGAGGGGCGGTCGTGAAATGGACAACCACTTTGAAGTTATGTGGGACACCTTCCGTGATGTTCCGTCCATCGAAACACCCAGTGTTTCTGTTTTGGACGAATATTACTGGCTCAACAAGCATGACCCCAACTACTCTCTTTGCCGTGCTACCGTAAACTGCGGTGAAGATGCCCACACGGACAAAAAATTCGAACTAGACAAAGACTCGGCAACAGCTCTTTCCAAGCTGTTTTTGACTCCGGAAAAGGAACTTGAAAACAAAAAAATCTCCGATGTCTTGCCGAAGTCTTTCTGGAATACAAACTTTTGGCTTTATTGGCAGACCATGTTTGCGTTCCAGCGCTGGTCAAGCGCACTTGAAATGAAGCGTTACCTTTGCCGCTATGTTCACCATATCGACGGACTGCCCGATTTCAGCGCACTGCGCTTCACAAAATATAACCAGTACGAAAGCATGATTCTGCCTCTCGTGAAATATCTGGAATCTCACGGTGTGCAAATCGAATTCGGCATGGATGTTAAAAATGTCATCATTGAAACAGTAGGCGACAAAAAAATCGCAAAGCAGATTGTATATGCAAAAGACGGCGTTGAACGCACAATAGACCTGATTGAAGATGACCTTGTATTCATCACAAACGGCTGCTGCACCGACACATCCTGCTACGGTGACCAGTTTAATGCTCCCGACCTTTCGAATGTGAAAAACGGCTGCGGCGAGTCATGGGATATGTGGAAGGCAATTGCTTCTCAGGCAAAGAACGGCGAATTCGGAAATCCCGACAAATTCTGCAGCGATGTGGATGCAACAAACTGGATGAGCGCAACGGTTGAAACTTCAAACGAAGAAGTTATTCAGCACATCATGAATATATGCAAGCGTGACCCCCGCACCGGAAAAGTGACGACAGGCGGCATTGTTACCGTAAAGGACAGCACCGAAAACTGGTATCTTTCATGGACAATCAACCGCCAGCCGCAGTTTAAATCGCAGGATAAAAACACGGTTCTTGTTTGGTTATATTCGCTTAATACAAACAAAAACGGCAACTATGTGAAGAAGGCAATGCGTGACTGCACAGGCGAAGAAGTCTGCCGTGAGTGGCTCTACCACATCGGCGTGCCTGCTGAAAAAATCGATGAATTGTCGCACAATGCCTGCAACACAACGACATGCTTCATGCCTTATATAAATGCATTCTTCCAGCCCCGCACGGGAACTGACCGTCCAAAGGTTGTGCCTGACGGCGCCGTAAACTTCGCATTCATCGGCCAGTTTGCAGAAACTCCCCGTGATACAATCTTCACCACGGAATATTCAATGCGTACAGGCATGGAATCGGTTTATACACTGCTTGACATCGACCGCGGCGTGCCTGAGGTTTGGGGAAGCAAGTACGACATCCGTGAGATTTTGCGTGCATGCTATTACGCAATAGATAAGAAGCCGATTACTGATGTAAAACTTTCTTTGGCAGAAAAAGAAATGCTCAAAGTCGTTTTGAAGAAGGTTAAAGGAACGGATATTGAGATTCTTCTTAAAGAAAGCGGACTGATTCAGTAATATATTGCAGGACGATTCGCATTGACGGACGTCAGATTAATATTGCGGAATCAAATTTTAATCATAATTAAAAAAGTCAGCAAGCAAGATAACCGGGCAGCATTTTTTACCGCTCGGTTATCTTTTATACGCAGGTGATGCCGCCAGGAAGCAAACGCCTAACAAAATTAAAACTCTTTTCATGAGATTTTCACTTGCCGATACCGCTTTTTATGGTGTATTATCCACATACACGGCACAGCCGTTTTGTTGAACCTGCTTATTTCAAAAAGGCATGTTTTGTTTTTTTGTGCAAAAGAATCTTTGCCAAAGCAGATTTAAGCCTGTGTCAAAAATACTTGCTTTCGGATTTTTTGAATGCTTCTGCACTTGATTTTCGAAAGAACATAAGAAAGGAGGAAAAGAAAATGGCAAATGAAATTTTTGTTTCCAAAGAAGAAGAAATCCTTGCTCTTTGCGATGAGAAAAAATATGCAAAGATCAGGGATATTTTCTGCGAAATGGAGCCGGCCGACATTGCAGCCTTGCTCAACGATTTTTCCAAAGAAAAGGCTCTCATACTTTTCAGGCTTCTGCCCAAGGAATTGGCTGCAGAAACATTCGTTGAGATGGATTCCGACATCCAAAGCCACCTGATTCAGGGTTTCTCAGACACTGAGCTTCGTGATGTCATGGATGAGATCTTCCTTGACGATGCCGTTGATATCGTTGAAGAAATGCCTGCAAATGTTGTCAAAAGAATCCTTGCAAACACGGATTCCGACACACGCTCCTTAATCAACAAGATACTGCAGTATCCCGACGACAGTGCGGGAAGCATTATGACGGTGGAATATGTCAGTCTCAGAAAAAACATGACTGTTTCCGAGGCTATAACAAGAATCCGCCAAACCGGTGTAGACAAAGAAACTATTTATACATGTTATGTTACAGATTATAACAGGAAGCTTTTGGGTATCGTTACCGCCAAAAGTCTTTTGCTGTCCGAAGAAGACGCAATAATAGGCGACATAATGGATACAAATATAATCAGCGTTCACACTCACGACGACAAGGAAGCCGTTGCGCAGAAATTCAGCAAATATGACTTTCTTGCAATGCCCGTAGTGGATGACGAAAACCGCCTTGTTGGAATCGTCACGGTCGATGACGCAATCGATGTTATGCAGGAAGAAGCCACGGAAGATATCGAAAAAATGGCCGCAATCCGCCCTACGGACAAGCCTTACCTCCAAACCGGAGTTTGGACGACATTCAAAGCAAGAATCCCCTGGCTTTTGCTTTTGATGGTTTCTGCAACTTTCACGGGAATGATTATCACAAAATTCGAAGACGCCCTTTCGGTTTCGATTGCGCTTTCTGCCGCCATCCCCATGCTGATGGACACAGGCGGAAACTCTGGCGGACAGGCTTCCGTCACGATAATCCGTTCACTTTCGCTTTCCGAGCTTCGCTTCAAGGATATATTCAAAGTTCTTTGGAAGGAATTTCGGGTGGGCTTAATCTGCGGAATTTCGCTTGCTGCGGTAAACTTTTTGAAAATGTTTATTTTTCAGCGTTCAACGGGCGTTTTGATAATGCTTACAATTTCAGTTGCACTGTTTTTTGCGGTTGTTATTGCAAAGCTTATCGGCTGTGTGCTTCCCATGCTTGCACAGAAAGTCGGCTTTGACCCTGCCGTTATGTCAAGCCCATTTATAACAACTATTGTCGATGCTTTGTCCCTTTTGATTTACTTCAATGCAGCGGTGCTTATTCTCGGAATTTCTGCTTAATATATAAAATCATGTCATCAAAGACAGCTCTTGAAAAAACTGTTTTTGTTATATAAAATTCTTATAGGCAAATTGCTGTGCCTGAAAAGGCAGTTTTTCACTGCTTTTGTATTGAGTAAGGAGTGATTATATTGAGGCAGAAGAAAATTTCAACAATCGCAATTCTTGGCATAATTGCCGGCGGAATTGCTTTAACATCCGCTGTTGCTGCGGCTGTTGTGGGTAATTATTTCTACAACTTTTCCATAAAAAGGAAAACAAAGCATAAAAAAATCAGTCAGGTTGCAAAAAATGCAGATGAAGAGCATCCCCTTTCAAACAAGGGTGACTTAAGGACCGAATGGATTTTTGAAGTGCCCAACAAAAAGATAAGCATAAAATCCTATGACGGTCTGACTCTTTGGGCAAGGCTTTTTGAAAATCCCGACGATGCCGGCAAATGCCGAAAGTTCGGAATCCTCTGCCACGGCTACCGTGACCGTGCCGTGGAAATGTGCTACGAAGCCGAAAAGTTCTACAATAAAGGTTATTCTATTTTGCTTCCCTCGGCTCGTGGGCATGACGACAGCGAAGGAAGCTATATCGGCATGGGCTGGCCCGAAAGGAAGGATATTGTTGGCTGGGTAAACAAGCTTAACGAGATGTATGACAATCCTGAAATCTTTCTTTACGGAATTTCAATGGGCGGTGCAACCGTTATGTATACCGTGGGCGAAAAGCTTCCCGAAAATGTGAAATGTGCCATTGAAGACTGCGGATACTCTTCCATAAACAGACAGTTTGCACATTCGCTTGAGGATATGCTCAAGCTTCCTGCAGACCCTATAATGCGCTGTGCAAATATCTACACACGCTCAAGAGCCGGCCTTAATGTCCGAAAAGACGGTGAGACAAAATACACACTTTCAAAGGCAAAAATTCCCATGCTTTTCATACACGGAACCGACGATCGCTACGTGCCCTTTGAAATGCTTGAAGAAAATTACAGTGCTCATCCCGGTCCTAAAGAAAAATT
>CAVHKC010000046.1:0-8360 GCA_963636455.1 Ruthenibacterium lactatiformans | reverse complement strand
ACCTTAAGCTTTTCATCCGTATCCTTATGAAGTTGTTCGCAAGTCTTGCCCGTCATCATTTAACTTAAAGTTTCTTCTTTGCCGATTTTTTAAGCTTTATCTCGTCTGCCACAACGCTTTCTGCTCCGACTTCAACTTCCTTTTCAACAGTTTCAAAGCCTTCAAGCGATACCTTCAAAATAAATTTCCCCGAATTTTTCGGAATCCTGTCGAAATAATATTCGCCCAAAAAATCTGACTTCATTTTATCCACAGTCACACCGTTTATTGAAAGCTCAACATCGGCATCCACAGCAGGCTCTTCGATTTTGTTGTTTTCAAAGAATATCGAGCCTTTGATAAAGCATTTGTTGTACCTGTAAAGATTTTTATAAAGCACTCTCGGCTTGTTTCCGTCATCGGGCGTTATTGATTTGAGTCCCTGATTTACAATAATCTTTTCCCACTCATCTTCTTCGCAGTAAACTGTATTTATTGCTCTTAAGGGGCATGCCTGAACGCATCTGGGTCTTTCCCAGCCCTCATCGATAAGATGAGCGCAGCCCGTGCATTTCTGCGGAAGATTCCTCTCCTCATTCCAGTGGATCTGACCGTATGGACATGCCCCGACAATTTCTTTCTTGCCCTTCGCTTTTTGAGGATCGATTATAACGATTCCGTCTTCTCTTTTGTAAATCTCATCCGGGAATTTTTCCATGCATGCCGGATTGTCGCATTGAAAGCAGGTTCTTGTGACAAAACAAAATTCCGTATAAGGCGCTTTCCCACGCTCGTAGGATGTCGGATTTATCCATTTGTCGCCGTGTTTTTCCTGCTCATCGGTGTAGGGCATCCACCTGTTTCCGACATGTTCGTCCTTGCACGCAAGCATGCAGTTGAAACAGCCCACGCATTTTTCGATGTCGACTATCATATGCATTGTTTTCATTTTGCTGCTTCTCCTTCCTATTTACGAACCTCGACAAGGCACGAATTTACCGCAAGTCCGTGGGCATTTTTCGTGAGGAACCTGCCCGGAGTGAGGTTATTTATGCAGCCTTCGGTTTCAACCGCACCCTCTTCTCCCGGATTGTTTTTGAGTGTCTTGTAATCGGCACACGATTCATAAGAATGCGCCATGCCCTCGGGGATCCTTTCAGTCAGATGAAGTCCGCAAAGAACTCTGCCTCTGTCATTATATACTTCAATTATATCCCCTTCTTTCAGGCCTCTCTTTTCGGCATCCTTGGGATTAAGCCTGAAAATCCAATAAAATTTTCCGTTTACAAGCATACGGTGTTCCTGTATGTCGTTTATGGTTGTGTCCTTGCCGTCGCCCATGGTGTGGAAAGAATATTTTGCATGCGGCGAGATAAGCTGCAGCTTGTATTTTTTGTACAGCTCCGACTCCGTTCCTTCCCATGACGGAATATATGTGCATATCGGAAGCCTTTCCTTATCATCCTTGTCGAACCTTGCAAGCGTCTGCGAATAGAATTCAAATTTCCCCGAAGGTGTCTGAAGCCCCATTCCGTATCTGCCATAATATTCCGAAGGAAGCGGCGGAAGGTCCGGTGTGTCTTTCTTCCTGCCTTCTGCAAACCAATTGAAAGCAACGCTGTCACGCCTTCCCTCATTCGGTGCGGGAAGAACATAATATCCGCGCTTGAGGAAAACACGCCAATTCAGAATCTTTGCCATATCAGAAGCTTCATAAAGCCTCTTTACCCAGTCGTATTCTGTGTTTCCTTCAGAAAATACCTGCCAAAGCCCAAGCCTGTTTGCAACTGCCTGGAAAATGTCGAAGTCCGATTTGGATTCTCCCAAAGGCTCGATGCATTTGTGCTGAACAAATATAACTCTGTGGTTGTTCTGAAGATATGATTTGTCGATATATCCGCCGCAGTTTCCTGCCTCGGCAACATCCCAGCGTTCAAAGTTCGTGCATGCCGGAAGAATTATGTCCGCAAACTTTGTTTCGCCCTCGAACCATATTGCCTGATTTACCACAATTTCAAGGCTGTCCGTTCTGTACATCTTCGCGAAGCGGGTGGAATCCGGCTGTGTTCCGATATGAGAACCGCCGTATTTGTAATACATTCTGACCCTTTCATGCCCAGGCATCGGATAAATGCATTTGTTGAACTGCTCATGAACAGAGTAGATTCCCATCCTGTTTGTTTCCGTATGCCCGTCCATGATTGCCTCCGGAATACGAAGCCTCGGAATCTTTTGTGCTTCTGAATTCACGGACGGCGTCTGCGGCATTCTGTTATAAAGTTCGGGGCCTGCACCTGATGCGATATAATCGCCCGAAAATCCGCCGTCTGCATAACCGGGGAACCAGAATTTTGTGTCAAGCGGCGTGCCGTACTGGAGTCCTCCGAAGTTGCAGCCCGGCTTTCCCAAGCCCTGCATTGCGGCAAGGCATACCATTGCCCTTGCCCACTCCGTTCCGTATGCGGTTCTTCCCGCACTTCCGAATGATGTTATTCCTCCGCAGGCAAGATATGTTTTGTGAGTTCCCCAGTAGCGTGCAAGGCCTCTTACAACCCTTGCGGAAACCCCTGTTATCTTTTCCTGCCATTCGGGAGTTTTTGAAATTCCGTCTGTCTTTCCCAGAACATATTCTTCCCATTTTTCAAAGCCGAATGTTCTTTCGGCAACATATTCTTTGTCATAAAGGCCTTCCGTCATCCAAACATTTGCAATGGCAAGCCCCATTGCGGCATCTGTTCCCGGCCTTGGTGCGATCCACCTTCCGCGGACAAAGCCCGCCGTGCTGTTCATGTAAGGGTCGATGTGAACAACGGGAATTCCCAATTCCGAAATCCAGCTTCTTCTTATTGTGCCTTCATGAGCTGCATAAACACCGCTTGTGGATTCCGGGTCAGATGACCAGAACACCAAAAAATCGGCATTTTTCATGCAGTCTTCTACCGTTGAAAAAGGCTCGCAGCCGCCATTTCTTGCAGATCCGCCATAGTGGTGGATTGCACCCCATGCAAAGCCCTCCCAAGAATCGGGGTTAAGCTCTGCCGTTGTTGCGCCTATGCAGTTGAAAAACCTTTTTGCGGCACTTAAGTAATATCCGATATTTCCCCATGTGTGATGAGAGCCCGAAGTGTGGAAAACAGCACCCGGTCCGTAGGTATTTCTGACTCTGATTATTTCTTTTGAAACGATATCCAATGCCTCGTCCCATGAAATCCTTTCATAACCCGAAACGCCTCTGTTTTCCGGGTGCCTTTCTCCGTCCGGATCAAAGTCCACCCTCTTCATCGGATAAAGAACACGATCGGGCGAATAGATAAGGCTCTTCCAGCCTTGCGTGTAAGGCGAAACCGTCATTCTCCTCGGCGGCTTGAAGCTCTTTCCTTTTGCTTTGATAACCCACGGTTCGGGATCGAATTCATCGAACTCAATGGGCGTAAGTCTTACGATTTTCCCGTTTTTTACATATACAAACAAAGGACCGCCGTTCGTGCCCGTTGTGTAGCGCATTTCGCCGTTGGGCATTTTTGTTCCGTAATTTTTAAGATACAAAACATCAAATGCGAAGATTTTCAAAAGAAGTCCCGAAAACCACATGGCCTCATCATCGGGTCCGTTAAGAACAATCTGGCCTTGTTTTGCGGAGTTAACAAAAAGAAGCTGATCTCTTAAAAGAGCAACATTCTTCCTTGCAACTTCCTCATCGTCAAAGATCATGTCTACTCTGACATTTTCGTTGATGCCGTCATATCCCGTAACCAGTCCGTCCTTGAATTTGAACCAGCGTCCGTAGGACTTGTCTTTGATTCTGATCTGCACCGTTGTGTTGTATTTCTTGATTTCATCACGAAATTCCGGCGTGAGAGCAGCCAAAACATTGATCAGCTTGTCGAGAGAGAACAAGGTTCCCCCTAAAATTGTTTTGTTGAAAATTTGAAGTGCCTTATCAAACACTTGATTAACCAGCGCCATAACAAGCTCCTCCTTCTTTAACAATGTGCTTTGTTATGACCCTTCGATATTTAGATATATATCCCCATTCCGTACCTGGATTGTATCAAAAAATATACGCAAATATCAATTCAGATATTGCGTATAAATGATTCCCAACGTGAAACATCGAGGTGTTTGGTTGATTTTCTTTTTTCGTTTTTGGAATAATTCCCTTGTTATAATTTTTACGAATCCGTTTATTATAAATCTATATCCAGCTCCACAGGGCAATGGTCGGAGCCCAAAACTTCCGTATGAATTTTTGCATCCACCAATGCATTTTTCAAAGCGCCTGAAACAATAAAATAATCTATGCGCCATCCCGCATTGTTCTTCCTTGCATTGAATCTGTACGACCACCAGGAATAGATCTGCTCTTTGTCGGGATAAAAAAACCTGAATGTGTCAATGAATCCCGCCTCCAAAACTGCATCCATTTTGGCCCTTTCTTCATCCGTAAAGCCGGCATTCCTTTTGTTGCTCTTGGGATTTTTAAGGTCTATCTCCTTGTGCGCCACATTAAGGTCTCCGCAGTAAATTACAGGCTTTCTTTCTTCTAACTTCTTGATATATGCAAGGAAATCATCTTCCCATTTCATGCGGTAATCAAGCCTTTTAAGCTCTTCTTGTGAATTCGGAACATAAACAGTTATCAAAAAGAATTTTTCATATTCAAGGCAAATTATGCGGCCTTCGTGGTCGTGTTCTTCGATCCCCATGTCATATGTCACGCTCAAAGGCTCTTGCTTTGCAAAAATTGCTGTTCCCGAATATCCCTTCTTTTCGGCATAATTCCAATATTGATGATAGCCCGGAAGGTCAAGTTCAATCTGGCCTTCCTGAAGCTTTGTTTCCTGCAGGCAGAAAAAATCAGCTTTTATTTCATCAAAAAATTCATTAAAGCCCTTGCCAACGCATGCTCTTATTCCGTTTACATTCCAGGATATCATTTTCATCTGTGACATAGTTTCTTTTTCCTATTCTTTAATTCCGTTTTCGGTTTCTGCAATGAAGCAGCTTCCGGAAGTTTCGAAAACCTCTTCGGCTTCATAATCTGAAAGTGTTGATTTTTCGCCCGATGAAACATCATAAAGCATCAATGCGTCAGACACTGTATATCCGTAAATAATATATGTCTTTCCGTTATACTCCCACACAAGCGGAATTTTCTTTGCCGTAAATGACATCGCCTGCGTAAGATTAATGCCCGTGATGTTTATCAGTTTTTCGTCTTTATACGACTGCAGTGCCTCATTAAGCTCATCATCCGTAATTTCAATCGTTCCTGCTCGCATTCCTCTTCTGTAAAAATACGCGCCCCTTTTATCAATCACAACACCCATTGCGTCATATGCCTCGGACACAGCCTTTGCCGGACTTGTTTCCATACACAGAAGCTGCCCTTTCGCATATACAAAATATTTCCAGTTGTCAGAAAGCATGCGGCCCATATCATTGATTTCCGCATTTTGGAATACAACTTTTGTGGATTTCTTAATGTTAAGTGCGCCCGCTGTTGTCGTTGAATTGGGCATATTAAGAAGAACAACTTCCTTTCTTACTTCTTCGACCTGCGTTGTCAGCGTAATGTCCGGATATTCTTCGAGTTCCGTTGCAAATACCGTAAATGGCTCGGATTCCTTGTATTCGCCCGACGAGCTTAAAACTCTGTTCAGTACCAGCCTGTTGTATTCTTGCTCCGCAGAAATGTAGTAATACCCGCTCTCCTCATATTCCTGCTGAACCTGTGCGCTTTGGTTTACAACAACAGCCTTGCTTAACAAAAGATATTCTTTCCCCGAAGCATCTGTATAAATGCTGTCTGATTCACCGACTCCGTAAACAAGGTCATGATTCAAAAAACCCAGTGCCTTCACGGACTTGCCCGATTCCGCCGAAATTTCGAACCTTGATCCTGTTTCCAAATCCATGCAGGTTATTGTTTCGGCATCGTTTTCCTTGCTGTCGTTATGCCATGCGGCAATCCTTTGATCGGGAGAAACAATAAAATTGTTTTCGTTCAGTCCCGTAACAACATAAGACGCTGTTTTTTCCGAGGCATCAATGGCATATACCGTTCCGTCTATCATGATATAGAGCAGGCCGTCGCTGTTCATATAGCACAAGCTTCCTATCGTATGCTTAAGCACCTGATAGGGAAGTTCTGACGGAATGAACGCTTCTTCTTCGGTTTCGCCTTTTTCTGCATTGTAGGTGTAAATTCCCACTCCGCAGCGGCCCTCGTGCATTCCGCTGTTCATATATCCGTAGACCAAAAACCGTATATCGCCGGAATCTTCCACATTAAGAATTTTTATATTATGCTGATTGTACAGCTCTCTTTCGTCTTCATAATCCGAAAGGAACGAAAAAACAGGCAGAATCTGTTTGTTATTTACATTAACCGCCCACAAGGAGCCGTATGTGACAAAACAGTTGTAATTTCCGTCCGGACTGCACTTTGTTTCGACATCTTTCTCGCTTTGTATGCCGATGTTGATTGTGTTTTGCGAAACCGATGAACTGTCCGGGACAAACGGTTCATCACAGGTTCTTTCGTAATTCAAAAGAGTTGTTCCGGATTCCGAAACACGGGTTCTGTAGCATTCCGACACGCAGTAGTACTGCATATCAAGCTCATCAATCTTTCTGCCCGCTTCGAAATCCATCCTTATATATGCAATTTCGCCGTCGGCATCGATGATATTTATAGTCGGCTCTTCCAAAATCTCAATGTTCATGCTTCCCCATGTCAGATGTTTGAGCTTTGAATCAAGAGTCACGCTTCCGAAATCCGTGTTGTTGGTGTTTTCGCCCGACGGCTGAATGTAGCTTATCAGATTTTCGCTTTTCGACGAATCATATATATATCCGTGGAAAGTTTTTGCAAATTTTATATGTTCTTCAATGTCTGAAACCGTGTCCCTTATTACACGCGTGTAATAATAGATATCGTTGCCGGAAGCCGTTGAAAGCTTGATTTCAAGCGAATATTCCTGCCCCTCTTCAATGATATTGTCAATCCTAAGCGTCGCATTCAGGATATCATCTTCCTGCGTGAAGTTCGAAACATCGGTTTGCTGAATAAGATTGTTGTCCTCCACATTAAGAACCGTAAAGCTTACTCCGCTTATTTTTGTTCCGTGCGTGAGTGCCTGAATATTTATATCATATCCGTTTTTCAGAATATAAAGCGTTTCCCGCATGTAGACAGGATCCATCTGCGAAGTATAACCGTACATTCTGTTTATCTGTTCGTCTCCGAACTCGCAAGTGATTGTCGGAAGCGTGGGCTTTCCCATTTCTCTGTACGAAACTTCTTCTTTATTTGAAAGCTTATACAGCAAAAATATGCCTGCGCAAATAATAATGACTGCGGCTGCAATCAGCGCAATCATCTTTGCCTGTCTTCTTTTTCTGAGTGTCATTCTCCTTTTTTTATATCTGCTGTAAGGAGGTTTTTTGCGAATTTTCATAGGCTGTATTATATATTGTTTACGCCGCACACTCAAGTGCACTCACGGCGGTTTTGATTTTCGTTCACGAATTCTTTCGGCGGTATTCCAAAGGCAGCATGCCGAATTCTTCTTTAAAAGCCGCAGAAAACTTGCTTTGGCTTTCATATCCCACCGCTTTGGCGGTTTCGCCTATGCTTGCATCTGTTTCTTCCAGCAAAAATGCGGCTTTCTTCATGCGGTGTTCCTTGACATGTGCGGCAACCGACATTCCGTAAAGCGACTTGAAGCCTTCCTTGAGCGTGGTCGGGTTTATGAGGAATTTTTTTGCCAATTCATCTATTGTGATTCTTTCATCCAAATGCTCCACAAGATAATCATGCACCTTTCTTATGCTTCCGCCGGGCGATAGCAAATCGTTTTTAAGCTCCGGGCAGGAAAGTTCAAGAAGCTGTTCTGCGGCTTCATGAAGCATTTTGCAGCCTTCGGTATCCGCCGCAAAATAATAAACTTCTTTTCCGCTTCTTTGGCTTTCGATAAGTCCGCTTTCCTTAAGCGCCTTAAGGTGGTGAGAAACGGCAGGACTTGACATACCAAGTATTGCCGAAATATTTATGACGCATTCCCTGTAATGGCACAAAATCCAAAATATTTTAAGCCGGGTGGGTTCTGAAAGCTGTTTGAAGCTTTCTGCTGCCGCTTCGAATCTTTTGCTGTTAGCGATATCTTTTTGTATTAGTTCCGCACTTTCGATATTTCCGTGGTCATGCGGCAAAATCAATGCATTCATATATTTTCTCCCGTTTAGAAATGTTTTTCTCCCGTTCGGCAGTACATGCCTTCGCGGTATTGCTTTTTGTTCGCTTTTTAATTATATTTCGGGCATAACAATTAAACAAGCATTTAATTATGAGTGCTGTAACTGTTTAAAATCAATAT
>CAVHKC010000045.1:0-8759 GCA_963636455.1 Ruthenibacterium lactatiformans | reverse complement strand
GTCCATGCCCAGTGCCTTCGCCTGTGCAACCATCTCAGGGATTTTTCCCGACCCGTCCAAAAGGCTGTATTCAGTATGAACATGCAAATGTGTAAAAGACATAGTTCTCCGATTTGTTGTTTGACTTTTTCATGCCCGATTATTCTAATACAGGCAGCTGTTTTTAGCAATATATCGATTTTTTGCTGTTTCTCAAAATCAAATATCTGCCACACCCGTGCAATAGCACAGTGCACCCAAAAAATAACCGGAACACAAAGAAGGCGGCCGCTTGGCCGCCTTCTTGAAATTAACTGCCGCAGCAAATATAACCGCTTAATACAAATATGTATTTGTTTATCTTCAATTACCTGCGTAAATTCGATGGATAATCTTATATCCCCTTAACTAAATATAGTGGTTTTACTGCACTTTAATATAAAACACAAAAAGTAACAAACAGCATATCCTCATACTTGCTTTCCTCATGCGAAGAATCCTCATTTGGATTTTCAGCTGAACTTCTGAGGGCCAGCAGAACTGTTTCTCTTCCCAATTCTATTTCCTTATTTTCGCAAAGAGATTTATATTCAATCAGTTCCGTTTTATTTTCAGATGAACATTCCAAGCGCTTGTTTGTTCGCTCGGAACCGTCTGTGTTCCTGATTGCCATTATAATTTTCCCCTCATTTTGCAAAGCCAAAAAAATGCTGTTTTCCGTGTCGGACGAATCGATTTTTGATGTCAGTTCTTCTTCATTCATCAATTTGCCGTCGTGATAATATTTACACTTAAGTACAATATCAACATTTCCGTCAGGAATGCTTATATGGTATTTATATACATTATTAAACAAAGAGGTCGCAAGTACATATTCGTCAGAAGTCAATTGTTCCGGTATTAAAATATATGAATCTTCTTCCGCAATGGCGCTGCCCGCAGTCTCCGCCGAAGCTGTTGTTCCATTATCCGAAATTTCTTCGCCTTCTTGAGGATGTACACATGATGCGAGACTCAGTAGTATGAAACTCAGCATCCCTATGATAATCAATGTTTTTTTCATAACCGGCACCCCCTTTGTATACCATATACCGTCAGATACGAATAATAAATTTTCAGTTTCTGAAAATTACAGCCTCTACAATATAATTATACGAAAAACCATTTGGTCTGTGGTTTCAATAGTATTGTATTTCTGACTTCTGTTTGAATTGTATATATATTTGTACAATCTGTCAAATCAGAAGCTATATTTGCACGACTTTCGTCTTGGCTTAAATCCCCCAGATTGTTTATGTGTGACTCATAGGCGACGCCCCTGTTTATTTATTATACGAAAATGAGCCGGCTTTCGCCGACTCAAATCATTTTCCATGCAAAGTTTAAACCTTACGCTTCTGCTCCGAGGTATTCTTCGATTCCCTTTGCAGCCTCATTTTCATCTTCGCCTTCAGTAACGACAGTCACCTTTTCGCCTTTTGCAAGGACAAGAGACATCATTCCCATAATGCTTTTCGCATTGACTTTTTTGTCTCCGTAAAGAACTCTGACATCGCTCTTGTAGCGGCTTGCTGTCTGAACCAAAAGTGCCGCAGCGGTTGCCTGCAGACCCTGCTTCAGTCCAATTTCAATTTCCTTCTTAACCATCAAATGTTCTCCCTACTTTTTCGGATATCTTCCGCTATCTGACAAATCTTTCTCAGTCTATGATTAACGCCCGATTTCCCAATCGGAGGTGTTAGCCTCTTTCCGAGTTCCTCAAGCGAAATATCACTGTTTTCAAGCCTCATTTCGGCGGTGATTTTCAAATTTTCATCCAATTTATCCAATCCGATCGTCTCGGATATAAGCATTATATCTTCAATCTGCTTGTATGACGCCGCAACGGTTTTATTGATATTAGCAGTCTCGCAGTTAACTTTTCTATTTACATTTCCCCGCATTTCACGGACAATTCTCGCATTTTCGAATTTCATAAGTGAAACATGCGCTTCCGTCACATTCAGCATGTCCGCAATTTCCACGCCGTCTTTCAAATATACAATATATTTTCCGCGCCTTTTTGCTATTTTGGGGCTTATATCAAATTCGCCTATCAGCTTGGCCAAAAATAATGCTGTTTCTTCCTCTGTGACTGCAATTTCGTAGTGATAACTCTTTTGGGGATCGCTTACCGAACCGGATGCAATGAATGCGCCCCGCAGAAACGCCCTTTTGCAGCATGTTCTACCCGTGAGTTTCTCTGTTTCAAAAATATCTTCTGAATGCAATTCGGGTATATTAAGTACAAAATTATCTTTTAAACCTGAGGTGTTTTTTCCCTCTGCAAAACCCGCCGTTATGCCGAAACAACTCTTGAAGCTCATGATGCACTTTTTAGCAAGTTCCTCGCTTTCGCATACAAGCTTGAGACTTTTCCTTCCGGAATCTTCCTGCACTTTCCCGTCAATCAAAACTATAGCAGCCAGCTCTGCCGCACGGCAGTGATTGCTCTTGTCGTAATGCTTTATAAGTTCTTTTTTTACTTCCGCACCAAATGACATTTTTGTTATGCTAACCCTTTTCCAATAAAAAAAATATCCAAAAAAGCCGCCTTTTAAGGATAGTTTTTACTCAAAATGCTGTACCTGTTTTTACACTATTCGTATCTCGCAAACAAGGTCTATGCCCGAATTTTTTTTCACGGTTTCCTGGATATGCTTCACAAGTGCAAGAACATCACAAGCCGTTGCTCCGCCCTTGTTTATAATAAATCCGGCATGCTTTTCGGAAACCTGTGCGCCTCCTATCGAAAAGCCCTTAAGATGCGAATCTGTTATCAGTCCTCCCGCAAAATGGCCTTCGGGTCTTTTGAAAACCGAACCGCAGCTTGGATATTCAAGCGGCTGTTTGCTTTTTCTTCTTTGCGTCAAATCATCGACAAGCGCCTGAATATCGCTTTTTTTCCCTTTTTTTAGCTTGAGTTTTGCGCCAAGAACAATATATCCGTACTTTTGGATATCACTCATTCTGTAGCCGAAATGCAAATCTTCGTTCGGTATTTCTTCGATTTTTCCGTCTTCTTTAAGCACCTTAACGCTTTGGATGATATCCTTCATTTCGCCGTCATAAGCACCCGCATTCATTGCGGCGCCGCCGCCTAAGCACCCCGGAATCCCCGAAGCGAACTCAAAGCCCGAAAGCTCGTTTTCTGCAAGAATTTCCGAAAGCTTTTCATTTGATATGCCGGCTCCCACAGCAACTTCTTCGCCATTCACAAGAACCTCGTCAAAGCCTTCTGTAATCTGAACAATTGCACCGTCATATCCCTCATCTCTGAAAAGAATGTTGGTGCAGTTTCCCACAATATAATACGGGTAATTTTCACTTCTGATGACTGCTATAAGTGCGGCAAGTGCATCTTCGCTTTTAGGCGTGAAAAAATAAGCCGCCGGTCCGCCGATTTGCATAAATGCATGGTTTTTAAGCGGCTCATTCTCAAAAATATTTTCCTCACCTATCGCTTCTTTGATTTTTTTTATTGATTCTTCTGATAATTTTTTCATTCTTGTTCTGTTGATATTTCCCGGTTTAAACTGATTTTTTGCTTCTTGAATTAACCTGTTTTGTTGCCTTCTTGTTTTTTCCTTATTAAGCTTTTGCGATAATATCTTTTTATTATCACTGTGTTTTGCTTTTTTCCGAAATTTCTTTTTTCATTTCTTCGCAAAGGGCTTCTGCCGTGTTATAGCCCATTTTCTTTTGCCTGTTGTTTACAGCCGCCGTTTCAATAATAATTGCAAGATTCCGCCCGGGGCTTACGGGAAGATTGTGCTTTACAATCGGAACTCCGAGTATCACCTGATATTCGTTTTCCAAACCAAGTCTGTCGTAGTAGACGCCTTCCTTCCATTCTTCCATGTTTATGATCATGTCGATTTGGGTTCTTTCCTTCACGCTTTCAATTCCGAAAAGGCTCTTTGCATCCACAACTCCGATTCCCCTAAGCTCAATCAAGTGCTTTGTGATTTTGGGAGCAGAACCCATAAGTATATCCTCGCTGACCTTCCGGATTTCCACAAGGTCATCGGAAACAAGCCTGTGTCCGCGTTTTATAAGCTCGATTGCCGCTTCGCTCTTTCCGACTCCGCTTTCGCCGGTTATCAAAATTCCTTCGCCATAGACATCCACAAGCACACCGTGCATCGAATCGGTAGGACCTAAAAGCTCGGAAAGATATCTGATTATGCCGACGATGACAATAGCCGTTTTCTGGTCTGTCGTAAGCACCGGCACGCCGTATTTTTTTCCAAGCTCAATCATAACCGGCATCGGCTGCATTCCCCTTGTCACAATCAGGCCCGGAAATTTGAACGAGAAAAGCTTGTCCAGCCTCTCCCTTACCACATCCTGCTCCAATGTCTTCAAATATTCGTACTCAGCTCTTCCGATTACTTCGATTCTTTTTGTGTCAAGGAATTCGTAATATCCGATCAGCTGAAGCGCTGGGCGGTTAATGCTTGCCCTGTCCACTTTAATCTTTGAAAGGTCTATTTCAGGTATAAGATTTGTCAAATGCAGTTTTTCAACCACAAGGTCTAATGTCGTATATTTTTCAGGCGTATTATTCAATTCACTCATATTGGTACATCCTGTTTCTTCTGCTTTATCTTTGTATCTGTTCTGCAATATATGAACAAACGCCTAAGAAAAGCAGCTTTTCTGTTATATCGCTAATTTTCAAACAACTGGATACACGTTGACTTTGTTCATAACAAAAGCAAAAACCTTTTTAAGTCACTGTGTATAAAACAAAATAAAAGTCCATAACTCATGGGTGTCACCATATCTTATACATTGCAAATATAAGCGGCACATTTCGGGTAATATTATAAATTATCATCCCGGCTCTGTGAAGTATCTGAACCTGCATGAAAAAATTTATACACATTTTCTGCTGCCTGCGCATTCATCTCCGGAACTTTTTCAAGTTCTTCTTTCGTCGCCTCTTTTACGGCATCAATGGATTTGAAATATTGCATAATCGCACGCCTCCTTTTGGGGCCTATGCCTTTTATTTCATCCAGCACCGACCTTGTCTGCTCTTTGGTTCTCAGCTGCCTGTGATATTCTATCGCAAAGCGGTGCGTTTCGTCCTGAATTCTTGTCAGAAGCTTGAAGGTTTCTTTCGAATGGTCCATCTCATATTCACGGTTGTTATACAAAAGTCCTCTGGTTCTGTGCCTGTCATCCTTCACCATTCCGCACACGGGGATATCGATTTTCTTTTCAGAAAGAACCTGAATCACGGCATTTACCTGACCTCTGCCACCGTCAATCAAAATCAAATCCGGGAATTTTTCCGCATGTTCAAGCCTTCTTGAAAGTACTTCTTTCATGCTTCCCACATCATTTGGCCCCGTTACAGTCTTTATTCTGAATTTCCTGTAATCGTTTTTCTTCGGCTTTCCGTCTTCAAAAACAACCATCGAACCAACCGAATTCACACCCGATATATTCGAAATATCATAAGATTCTATTCTCTTTGCGTAATTTATTTCAAGGATTTCCGAAAGCCCCTCCGCCGCACCTTTTGTGCGCATTTCCTCGCGTTTCACTTTTTCTTTGCTTTGTTCCAATATCAGCTTGGCGTTTTTTGCGGCAAGCAAAGAAAGCTTTTCCTTGCTTCCCTTCTGCGGAATGAGAATATGCACTCTGTGGCCGGCTTTTTCGGAAAGCCATTCTTCAACTGCACTTTGGTCCGATGTTTCGCAGGGCAAGAGAATTTCGCCAGGCAGAAATGGTGTTCCCGAATAATACTGCTTTATGAAGCTTTCGATGATCTCCGGCTCGCTCTCGTTTGGTGCTGTCTTCAAATAAAAATGTTCACGGCCGATGAGCTTTCCTTCACGCACAAAGAACACCTGCATTATGGCCTCAAAGCCTTCTGCCGCAAGCCCTAAAACATCCTTGTTGTCCATCGGCGAATATTCCATCTTCTGATGTTCCAGAATTGTTTTTGCAGACTCAAGCATTTCTTTGTACTCTCCGGCCTTTTCATATTCCATGGCTTTTGCCGCCTGCATCATCTTATCTTTCAGTTTTTTCAAAAGTTCGGTATTCCTGCCGTCCAGAAAATCCTTTATTTCTTCAATCCTTGCCTCGTATTCTTCGGCACTTACAAGTCCGCTGCACGGTGCATCGCACTTTTCAATGTGATAATTCAGGCACGGCCTTTGTTTTGCATTTTCTTTCGGAAGCTTCAGAGTGCAGGTTTTCAGTTTATATATTCTGTTCAAAAGATTTATAATTTCATGAACTGCTTTTGCATCGGGATACGGCCCGTAATATTTATCCTTGTCTCTTTTGATTTTCCTTGTCATCAAAAGCCTCGGATAGGCTTCGCTTGCCGTAAGCTTGATATACGGATAAGTTTTGTCGTCCTTGAGCATCGTGTTGTATCTCGGACGGTGTTCCTTTATCAGATTGTTCTCAAGGATCAATGCCTCTACTTCCGAATCCGTTACTGTGAATTCAAAATATGAAATAAGGCCAATCATCTTTTCGATTTTTGGCGAGCGGATTCGATTCGATTGAAAATATTGGCTGACACGGTTTTTCAGATTTTTTGCCTTGCCGATATAGATAATCTCACCATTATCGTCATGCATAAGATAAACTCCCGGTTCTTTCGGGAGTTTTTTTAATTCTTCTTGAATTTTATCTTCTGAGTTATATTCCATTTGCGCCTCTTAATATAATTTGAGGACAAGTTCGCCGGGCTCTTATTTAGTTACTCTTTTTATAATCGCTTTTTTTATAATCAACGCCTTTTATGAGCACGAGATAAGATTGTCCGCCTTTAAAGACCGCTCTAGTACGAGGCGAAAGGTCGATAACTTTCTTTGCGATAAAGTATGCAATAACCCCGTAAAGCGAGCCCAAAATCAAGCTTACAAGAACATCTGTCGGGTAATGCACGCAAAGATATAATCTCGAAATTGCAATAAGCACTGCAAGAATAATCGCAATAATTCCCTCTCGTTTCTTCCACATTCTTATTGCAAGCGCAGACGCAAACGAAGCAGAGGTATGCCCCGAAGGGAACGACCAGTCGTCAATCGTGTCAAAATAATTGAATAGATTTTCAAAGCTTGTATCCACCCAGAACGGCCTGTCCCTGTGAAAAGCATTTTTGAGAATAAGATTGCACATTATGACAGAAATCACCAGCGCAATTGCCACTGTAAGCCCGACTTTCCTGTATCTTTTGGGCAAAAAGAAAAGCATCGCAAGTCCGACAATTATCCAAAAAATTCCTTTATCGCCAAGCAATGTTATGTAATACATAAAGTAATTCAATACCGGAGTATGAATCGCTTCAAATGCGTGTAAAATTGCTAATTCCATAATTCTTTTATTTTTCCTTTTTATGCTTTATCAGCCTGCTGTGAGTGCTTTCCACAGCATTTGCCGCAAGTTTTGTCATTATAAATTATTTTTGCGGCTGTGTAAACCTTGCAAAAATATGTTTCAACCTTTTATGTTTCCCTTTTATACAGCCTTATTTCCCATTTTGGAGCAAGCTTTGCCGCACCTCATATAAGGCACTCATTTTTTTGTATATTCGGTCGTCAGTCCTCCGCTTGCCAATGTCATTTTCAGCGTTTTGTTTTCTATCGCATAGACATAATCTGTTTCGCCGCAAGTTTCCTCTTTGTAAACAATGTGGAGCTTTCCTGTCCCTAAAATCGTATAGGTGAATTCCAGATCCCAGAAGGTGTCTGTGCCAGTGCCGTCCGCATTGAAAATATATCCCGAATCATACATATCTTCATGCCATGTGCCGACAAGCTCCGAATCCAAAGAGCCTTGCGAATTTGCCTTAGATTTATTCTGCCCCTCGCATGCCATCAATGCACAGGCGCACAAAATCAAGCTAAGCAGAATCAGAACAATTTTTTTTGCTGTATAAGTTTTTTTGTTTCTCATACCTTATTCCACTTTATGGTCACGTACCAAAACCACAACAAATCTTGCGTCTTCTCTGTTGTCGGGCGTACATGTTGAAAGCGTTATAATGTTTGAATTTACGGCAATATCTCCTGTATATGCCTCATAAAGACTGTTCGCTTTTGCAGTATTTATAAAATTGTTATATGTTTCTTCGTCCGTTATTGAATAGTTGTAAATAAAGCCGTCAATCGGAGCTGTAAATGCCGCAACAACATTGTAAACATAATGATCCTCGGCAATATAAATATCCATCGTCGGATGTTCTTTGTAATAAGAATTATCGCTTCTGTTATATCTTTGAAGCATGCCGAACATACTTCCGTCATTCATATTATGCCCGTAAACAATGGCATAAACACCCTTAAGGCCTTCGGGCTGATTGGTATCTACAAAAAGCGTGCCGCAGTCGTTTGGCGTTCCGTCAATCAGATTATAAAGATATTTGGAATTTCCGTTTGAATCAAAGCTTTGCACAATCGGATAACTCAACACTCCTTTGCAGTAAATCCAGCCCACCGCCTCGGAATTGACTTTGAGCAGGGAATCATAATCCCAGACAAAGGGCGTATCATCCTCCTCGGTTTCGTCTTTCGTTTCGAAAATGGACTCCACTTTGCTGTATGTGTCGCTTGCAGCCTTATATTTTCCAAGCGTGCTGATAAGCTTGTATCCTGCAAAAATAAACACGCATGCCGCAACAACTATTATCACTATAAGAATCGGACTGGTCTTTTTTTTGCGAGGCCCTGAAGAAACCGGCCTTTGCTCTTCAAAACGGTGGTGTG
>CAVHKC010000044.1:7564-8797 GCA_963636455.1 Ruthenibacterium lactatiformans | reverse complement strand
CAATTCCTGCATGAACAAAATAATTGAAAAATTAAAGGAAAAGGGAATTGAACTGAGAAGCTGATATATGATAAAATACAGCGGTTGACATTCGCTTTCATTTTGCGCATGTCAAAATAAATTTAAGAAAAAATCTTGCTTATAAATTAAGTCTGATACGGAGGAATGATTTTATGAAACAGATCAAAACATTAAACGAAAAGGCAATGCAGACAACACTCAAAAAGGGCGGCTGCGGCGAATGCCAGACATCATGCCAGTCGGCTTGCAAGACTTCCTGCACGGTGGGAAATCAGAAATGTGAAAACAACAAGTAGGAGAGCTTGCTTTGGTTTTTGCTTATCAACTGAACGGATATAATATTCTGCTCGATGTAAACTCAGGCCTTGTTCATATCACAAGCGATGAGGTGTTTGAATTAACTGAAAAATTGAACAAGGATATTGAGGACGGAATAATCCGTACCTCTGATTTGTCTTGCATTCTGCCTCAATATGCCGAAAAGCTCAAAGGCAAATATGCGCCCGAAAGGGTTGACGAGGCATGTGCGGAGCTTCTTTCGCTTATCGAAAAAAACATGCTTTATACGCCGGATATCTACGAGCCTCAGCTTGAAAGAATAAAGGCTGCAAGAACTGACATAAAAGCCATGTGCCTTCATGTTGCGCATGACTGCAATCTTGCATGCAGATACTGCTTTGCAGACGAGGGCGAATATCACGGAAAAAGAGGCCTCATGAGCTTCGAAACAGGAAAGAAGGCACTTGATTTTCTTGTTGAAAGCTCGAAGGGAAGAAGAAATCTTGAAGTGGATTTTTTCGGCGGAGAGCCACTCATGAACTTTGATGTTGTCAAGCAGCTTGTTGCCTACGGAAGAAGCCTCGAAAAAGAGCATAATAAAAATTTCAGATTCACGCTCACGACAAATGCACTTCTTTTGAATGATGAAGTCACCGAATTTTTAAACCGTGAAATGTCAAATGTCGTTTTAAGCCTTGACGGAAGAAAAGAAATAAATGACAAAATGCGCATCACAAAAAGCGGAAAAGGAAGCTACGATATCGTTGTCGAAAATATCAAAAGGTTCATAGAACAAAGAGGCGACAAGGATTATTATGTCAGAGGTACGTTCACAAGAAACAATCTGGATTTTACAAGAGATATCGAAGAATATTTGAATCTGGGCTTTGACAAGCTTTCTATCGAGCCTGTCGTAACGACTGCCGATTATGG
>CAVHKC010000044.1:5643-7554 GCA_963636455.1 Ruthenibacterium lactatiformans | reverse complement strand
ATGGGATAAGAAAAGAAGATATCCCGGCTGTGCTTTCCGAATACGACAAATTAAGCACGCTTTATATAAAAAGGCACAAAGAGGGCAAGCCATTCACATTCTTTCATTTCATGATAGAGCTTGACGGCGGGCCTTGTGTGATAAAAAGGCTCAAAGGGTGCGGCTCGGGAACAGAATATGTTGCCGTCACGCCTGAGGGTGATATTTATCCCTGCCACCAATTTGTGGGGCAGGAAGGCTTTGTCATAGGAAATGTCGATACGGGAATCACCAATACGGATATTATCGACAAATTCAGACAGGCAACGGTTTATTCAAAAGATAAATGTGACAAATGCTTTGCGAAATTTTACTGCAGCGGCGGATGCCCGGCAAATTCGTATAATTTCAGCAAGGATATTAATAAAGTATATGAAATAGGCTGCGAAATGCAGAAAAAGCGTGTTCAGTGCGCAATTATGATAAAAGCGGCCTTGGCAGAAAGGGATTGTGATGAATAAGAAGAAAGGAATAATATTCTTTATTATTTCAATTGTGGTTATTCTTGTTTGCTGCTTCTGTACGCTGTTCGGCTTCGGCCCCACGCATACAGGTTCGGCACAGAATATCGTTTTGGGACTTGACTTGAGGGGCGGAACTTCCGTAACCTACGAAATTCAGGATGAAGAATTCGACCAGACGGATGTGGATGATACCATATACAAGCTCCAGCTTCGTTTGGCGGAATTCAGCACGGACGCTTCGGTCTACAAAGAGGGTGAAGACAGAATCACTGTCGAAATCCCAGGTGTTTATGACGAGCAGACGGTTATCGATGAATTGGGAAAGCCCGGTTCACTCCAGTTTGTAACTTATGACGAAACAAACGACGACGGAACGGTTGATTATGATAAGCCCACGGTTTGGGTTACGGGTTCGCAGGTAACAAGTGCTCAGGCAGGATATCAAAATGATTCGCAGACAGGCGCAACAGACTATGTTGTTTCGCTTGTATTCAACGAAGAGGGAACTTCTTCTTTCGGAGAAGCAACTTCATCTCATATCGGAAAGTCGATTTATATTATTTATGATGACGAGGTTGTAAGCTCGCCTGTTGTTCAGTCGGCAATAACAAACGGAAGCTGCGTTGTTGAAGGCCTTGATTCATATGAAGAAGCAGAAACGCTTGCTTCCACCATCCGTATCGGTTCGCTGAACCTGACTTTGAAGGATATTTCTTCAAAGGTTGTAAGCGCAAAGCTCGGTGACGATGCTGTTACGACATCTCTTATCGCAGGTGCGATAGGACTTATCCTTATCATCATTTTCATGTGCATTTACTACAAAATCCCCGGTGTTGCAGCGTCCATCGCTTTGATATTCTACACCGTGGCGATTCTTCTTTTGATGAATGCATTCGACATGACGCTTACGATATCGGGTATTGCAGGTCTGATTCTTACCATAGGTATGGCAGTCGACGGAAACGTTATTATCAATGCCCGTATAAAAGAAGAACTTGAAGCAGGAAGGTCAACCAAGGAAGCCATAAGGCAGGGCTTCAAGAAGTCCACATCGGCAATCATGGACGGAAATATCACGACTTTCATTGTTGCCATTGTTCTTATTATCTTCGGTTCGGGTACTGTACAGGGATTCGGACAGACGCTTGCAATAGGTATCGTGCTTTCGGTTATAACATCGCTTCTTGTTTCAAGGCTGCTTGTTTCATGTATGTATGAAATGGGTCTTAAAGATTCCAAGCACTATGCAAGGCTTTCAAAGAAAAAGAGAAAGACTTTCGACTTTATCGGAAAGAAAGTTATTTGGTTTGTTATCGCAATCGTTTGCATACTTGCAGGCGTTGTGACAATGATTGCAAATGCGGCTTCGGGCAAGAATGCTTTCAACTTGAGCATTGAATTTGCAGGC
>CAVHKC010000044.1:0-5633 GCA_963636455.1 Ruthenibacterium lactatiformans | reverse complement strand
TTGAATTCAGCGAAGATATTTCGATTGACGAATTCAACACGGATATCAAGCCCGAAATCGAAAAGCTTATCGGTTCTTCGGATGTTGAAGGACAAAAGACAGCAGGAAGCAATGTATATGTAATCAAGACTCCTGAAATTGATTCCGAGACAAGAGAAGAACTCAAAGACATTTTGATAAATGACTTCGATGCACTCGAAGACAGCTTCCAGTTTACGGCAATCAGCTCGACCATAAGCAACGAGCTTACAAGAGATGCATTTATCTCGCTTGCGATTGCGGCTGTATGCATGCTGATATACATTTGGATAAGGTTCAGAAGATTCAGATTTGCACTTTCTTCTGTTTTGGCACTTTGCCACGATGTGCTTATTGTTATTGCATTTTATGCAATATTCAGGCTTTCGGTCGGAAACTCGTTTATCGCTTGTATCCTTACCATTGTCGGATATTCGATAAATGCGACAATCGTTATATTTGACCGTATCAGAGAAAATATGCAGGATAACAAGATTAACTTCGATCTTAAGAATGTCGTGAACTTAAGTATCCAGCAGACGCTCACAAGAAGTATTCTTACTTCCGCAACAACATTTGTAATGGTTCTCTTCCTTGATATCATGGGAGTAGAATCCATGAGAGCATTCTCACTGCCGCTCGGCGTCGGCATTGTTGCGGGTGCGTTCTCGTCTGTATTCATTTCGGGCAACTTGTACTACATCATGACAAAGAAGAAAGACCGTTATGATGCGTAGGCAGCAGCCAGGGTTCTTGCCGCAGCAGGAGCGGAAAATGTTTCCGTGAATGCAAGTGCTGATGCCGCAAAGACAAATGAAGCCAAAGAAAATACTTCCGAAAATGCTGTTCTTTCAGCAAATGCCGAAAATATGCCGAAGAAGATTACGGCAAATCCGAAAAAAAAAAAAAAAAAGAAGAGGAAGCAGTAATTTTGGCGAAGAGTATATTTGTATAAATTTTAAATAAAATGCAGTAACAAAAGCAGATGGAAAAATATTTTATTTATGCTAAGAGGGCGGATTTTTCCGCCCTTTCTCAAAAATTTAATATAAGCCCCATGCTTGCAAGGATCATCAGAAACCGTGATATTGCAGATGATGCGCAAATTGACAAATATCTTAACGGCAGCATCAAAGATATGTATAATCCTTTTTTGATGAAGGATTTGGAAGCTGCCTGCCACTTTGTTTTAAAAGCAGCCGCAGACGGTACTCATATCCGCATTATGGGCGATTATGATATCGACGGTGTATGCTCAAGCTATATTCTTGAAAAATATCTGAAATCTATTGGAGCAAATGCGGATGCCGATATTCCGGACAGAATTTCCGAAGGCTTCGGACTTAACGAAAAAATGGTCGAAAAAGCAATTGCAGAAGGCGTGGGTATAATCATAACCTGCGACAACGGAATTTCCGCACTTGAGCCTGTTAAAATGGCAAAAGAAGCCGGAATAAGCGTCATTATAACAGACCATCATCAAATCCCGGATGTGCTTCCGAAAGCCGATTTTATAATCAATCCGCACAGGAAAGACTGCGATTATCCCTACAAGGAGCTTTGCGGAGGCGGAGTTGCTTATAAGCTTGTTCTGGGAATTGCGGCACTTAAAAAACTAGAGCAGCTTTCCGGTGAGAAAAAGCCTTGTGCGGACATTTTTACTGAAGAAAATTCTAATAAAAATATAAAGCCTGAATTTTTTGCAAAGCTGATTGAAGAGGTGCCTTTGCTTACAGAGCTTTTGGGCTTTGCAGGCTTTGCAACGGTAGGTGACATTGTTCCGCTTTGTGATGAAAACCGCATTTTTGCAAAAGAGGGAATAAAGGTTTTAAGAAATTGCAAAAATATAGGATTTAATGCACTGATTGAAGAAAGAAAGATTGATAAAGAAAAAATAAGCTCTTATTATTTGGGATATATTTTGGGCCCTTGCATAAATTCCGCAGGCAGGCTTGAAAGCGCAAAGACGGCATTAAGGCTCTTTGAAACGGAAGATGAAAAAGAAGCAAAGGAAATTGCCGCAAAGCTTTCTGCGCTTAACGAAGAAAGAAAAAAGCTTACGGAAGAAGGCGCAAAAGCGGTTAAGGATATTCTTTCAGAAGAAGAAAAAAAGAACAAAAAGGCGGATAATGTTCTCGTTTTTTACACTGAAGGCATTCACGAAAGCGTTGCGGGGATTGTTGCCGGGCGAATCAAAGAGGAGCTTGAAAAGCCCGTGGTTATAATAACGAAAAGCGAAACAGGGGCAAAAGGCTCGGGGCGTTCCACGGACGATTTTAATATTATCAAGGCAATATCTTCACATTCGGAATTTTTTTCGAAATTCGGAGGACATGAAAAAGCCTGCGGCTTCACTTTGAAAGAAGATGCGCTGGCAGATGATTTGAGGAAGACATTGAATGCAGATTACGGAACGGAAAAAGAAGCTGTAAAGAAAGTCTGGATTGATATGCAGCTTCCCTTTGAATATGTGACTGAGGATTTTATCGAAGAACTTTCAATGCTTGAGCCTTTCGGAATGAAGAACAAGAAGCCGCTCTTTGCCGAGAAAAACCTTATTGTAAGAGATTATGCAGTTTTCGGAAAAGAAAGAAATGTTTTGAAGATAACGCTTGAAAACGAAGCGGGATTTATAATGCAGGGCGTTGTTTTCGGAACCGAAAAAGCTGCAGAGCGTGCGGCGCAAATCGAAAATCTGAAAAAAGAAAAGGGTGATGATTTGAGGATATCAATTACATATTTCCCTTCAGTTAACGAATACAACAAAAAAAAGACAATACAGCTTATTATCGAAAATTTGTGGTAAATCCTTTCTTACACACAAATAATAATGTTTTCAAAAAACGGCCGTGACTTTGTTTGAAGTCACGGTCGTTTGATTATGTTTTTATTCATTAAAAGTTCGTTTATTCATCAAGAAGAGGGTCTTCGTCATATTTATATATCGCATTTTTAAGAGCATTTAAGAGATCCTTCATAACTTTGTCTCTTTCTTTGTCATTGAAAATTTCATGCCTTTGACCGGGATAGAGTATATAACGGACATTTGTATATCCGGCATTTTTAAACATTGCAACGGATTTCATGAAAGTTTTGCGGTCAATCATGCAAGGATCGTCCGCACCCGACATAAGCAGAATAGGGCAGTCGGGATTTTTCTTTATCCATGAATTGCTCTTGTATGCGCCTTCCATGAGCGTCATCAAAGTAAAGAAGCCGTTGAGCGTGAAGATAAAGCCGCATTTGGGGTCACGCTCGTATTTTTTCACGGTTTCGGGGTTGTTTGAAATCCATGCAAAGCTTGAGCCTTCGTGAATAAAGGGCTTTGCAAACGGCCCATTCATAAGCTTGTCGAAGAACTTTGAACGGTGGAATTCACCCTTGAGTGCGGCAAGGAATTTTATCAGAAGCTTTGCAAAACCGATATTGGGGTTAAGCCCCGGCATTCCCGAAAGGAAAAGCCCGTCAAGAAAATTGTCATATTTCCTGAAATAGCAGGTTGTTATCAAAGTTCCCATGCTGTGTCCCAAAATGAAGTAGGGGAGTTTCGGGAAATTCGACTTGGCATACATCGTGATTTCATGCACATCTTCCACAAGATGGGCGGCTCCGTTGTCACCGAAATATCCCAATTCTTCGGGGCGTCTGATATTGTCGCCGTGGCCCCTTAAATCGCTTGTGAAAACTATTATTCCGTTTGCGGAAAGAAAATCAGCCAAAGGCTTGTATCTTTGCTGATGTTCTGCCATTCCGTGGACAATCTGAATCATCCCTATCACATCTGTTCCTTCGGGTGGATAGTATATTTTTGCATTTTCGGGTAAATTTTCCATCACTTTTCTCCTATGTTTTCAAGCAGTTCATCGGGCACTTCAAGGTCGCCATAGCCGCAGCCCAAATCAACACGCTTGTTTGCACCGTGAAAATCGCTGCCGCCTGTAATCAAAAGGCCTGTTTCCTTGGCAAGTTTTTTGTACAGGGCAGTATCTTCGGGCTTATTGTTGGAATAGAGTGCTTCCACACACTTTATACCAATTTCTTTTCCGTATGTAAAGAGTGCTTTAAGCTCGTCTTCTGTCATTTTGTAGATTACGGGATGTGCAATCGATATGATGCCGCCGGCATTTAATATGATCCTCACTGCCTTTTCTATGCTTATTTTTTCTTTTACAACATAATAGGGAGTAGTTTTGTCAAGATACCTTTTGAAAGCTTCGTCCTTTGTTTCGACATATCCGTTTTCAAGAAGATATCTTGCGATATTTGCCCTTGTTATGACCGCACCGCCATAGCGTTCTTCAAGCTTTTCTACCGAAATATCAATGCCGCTTTTTGAAAGCCTTTTGCACATTTCCTTGTTGCGGTTGCTTCTGTATTCAAGAAATATTTTTTCCTGAGCAAGAAGCTCCTTATTTGCAATGTCGATTCCGTATCCCAAGACATGAATATCCTTGCCTTTGTAAATTGAAGAAATTTCAATGCCTTTGATAAGCTTGAGATTGTATTTGGAAGCTGCCTCAATTGCTTCCGAAACGCCCGCCGTCGTGTCGTGGTCTGTTACGGCAAGCGCATGAAGGCCTTTTTCAACTGCATAGCAAACAAGCTCCGAAGGAGTGAAAGTTCCGTCTGATGCTGTTGTATGTGCATGTAAATCGATCATTTCTAATTGTCTTCGGCGTTGGCTTCTGAAAGCTGATATACCTGTCTTTTCCTTGCAGAAACATCTTCTGCAAGATACTCGTCATAGGTTGTGATTTTGTCGATAAGATGACCGTCCACAATTTCCATAATGCGGTTTGCCGTAGTCTGAACAAATTGGTGGTCATGGCAGGCAAACAAAATAACGCCGGGAAATTTTATAAGGCCGTTGTTGAGTGCGGTTATGGATTCCATATCGAGGTGGTTGGTCGGCTCATCAAGTATAAGAACATTTGCCCCTGAAATCATCATCTTGGAAAGAAGGCACCTGACCTTTTCGCCTCCGGATAAAACCCTAAGCCTTTTTACACCGTCTTCTCCGGCAAAGAGCATTCTGCCCAAAAAGCCTCTGACATAGGTTGCGTCTTTGATTTCAGAATATCCTGTGAGCCATTCTGCGATTGTGGAGTCCGAGTCAAACTCTTTTGTATAGTCACGGGGAAAATATGCCCTTGAGGTTGTGACGCCCCATTTGAACGAGCCCGAATCCGGTTCAAGCTCATCCATAAGAATTTTGAAAAGAGTTGTTTTTGCAAGTTCGTTAGAGCCTACAAAGGCAACCTTGTCATCATGACCCAATGTGAATGATATATTATCAAGCACCTTAACGCCGTCGATTGTCTTGGAAAGGTTTTCAACCTGGAGAACTTCGTTTCCAATCGTGCGTTCCGGGCGAAAATCAATGAAAGGATATTTTCTGCTTGAGGGCCTGATGTCGTCAAGCTCGATTTTTTCAAGTGCACGCTTTCTTGAAGTTGCCTGCTTTGCTTTCGAAGCGTTGGCAGAGAACTTTTGGATAAATTCCTGAAGCTCCTTGATTTTTTCTTCTTTCTTCTTGTTTGCTTCCTTCATCTGCTTGATGATGAGTGCGGAAGATTCGACCCAGAAATCGTAATTTCCGGCATAAAGCTGAATTT
>CAVHKC010000043.1:0-8934 GCA_963636455.1 Ruthenibacterium lactatiformans | reverse complement strand
AATATCGCCTGTCAATATCTCTTTGATTTTACTAAATCAGACAACGCTCTTCTTGCCAAGCATATCAACTGCGACAACGATTACGAGTACCGCACCGATAATGATGTTCTGAAGCGAAGATGTGATGCCGTATATGTTCAGTCCCACGCTTATTACGCAGATAACGAAGGCACCCACAACAGTTTTTGCTATCTTTCCTTCACCGCCCGAGAGGCTCGTTCCGCCGATTGCTGCCGATGCGATTGCCAAAATGTTGTATCCGCCGTCTGCAACGGTAGGTGAACCCGTCTTAAGCCTTGATGCAATAATGCAGCCTGCGATTGCAGCGCAGATTCCACATATCGTGAATATCAAAATATTGTATTTGTCCACATTAACGCCGGAAAGCCTTGCCGTTCTTTCATTCGAACCGATTGCATACGTATATCTTCCCATTTTGGTATTTTGCATGATATAGAAGCAAATAAAGAAAACTATTGCCGCAATTATAATCTGTACGGGAATTACGCCGCCCAATGTGATTGCGCCCCAAAAGTCGAACTTCATTGCGCCTTCTGCCGTTTCGATACGAATTGAAGTCTCGTGCGTAAGCACAAGTGCCAGGCCCTTGGCGGCATACATCATGCCCGCCGTCATGATAAAGAACGGCACCCTGAATTTCGCAATACAAAATCCGTTAATAAATCCGCATGCCGCTCCGACTGCTATTGCTGCAATTGAAGCAACTATTGCGGAGGCACCTGCCTGTGTCAAAAGTGCAGCAACGCAGCCTGCAAGTGCCGCAACAGAGGCCACGGACAAATCGATTTTTCCGGAAATCATGACAAATGTCATTCCGCATCCAAAAATAATATATACCGACCCGGTTCTCAACAGGTTTGTAAGATTCATCATGCTGAAAAATCCGGACGCAATACATGAGAAAAGTATAATCAATACAACAAGAATAATATATGTGCCGTATTGATCATATATTCTCCTTCCTACCGACTGTTTCATAAATATCCTCCCAAATCGCTTAAATATCCAACATATCTTTAAGCATTTTTTCCTTCAAATTTTCTTCTTTGTCGCTGTATTCGCTTATCTTCTTTCCGTCGCGCATCACAATTATCCGATTGCAAAGCCCGATAAGCTCATCTTCTTCAGAAGAAACAACGATCACGCCGATGCCCTTTTTTGCAAGATTCTGAATTATCTTGTAGAAATCCGCCCTTGCACCGACATCCACGCCTCTGGTGGGTTCATCAAGCAACAAAAGCTTGGAATCCGTCACAAGCCATTTTGCAAGGCAAACCTTTTGCTGATTTCCGCCGGAAAGATTTTCGATATGCTGTTCTCTGCCCGTGGTTTTAATCTTCAAAGCCGAGATTTGCTTGTCAACATGTGTTATTTCTTCTTTTTTTCTTATATGAAAATTTTTTCCCAATTCATACATGTCCGCAAGCGACATATTTTCCTTAATAGAACGAACCGCAAGAATGCCTTCGTTTTTCCTGTCTTCCGACAGATATCCTATTCCCTGCCGCACAGCTTCGACAGGACTTTTGACTTTTATCTTTTCGCCTTTATATAAGAACTCTCCGGAGCTTAGCTTGTATACACCGAAAATAGTCTTCATGATTTCCGTACGCCCTGCTCCCGCAATCCCTGCAAAGCCTAAAATTTCGCCTTCTTTCAGCTCGAAGCTCACATCTTCATATTTACCGGGACAGCTGACATTTTTTGCTTCAAATATGGTATTTCCTATTTCATAGTTCTTTTCAGGGAACTGGTTGGTATCATCCGAACCGATAATTCCCTTAAGGAGTCTTTCATTTGTAACATTTCCGATTTCGTCGGTAAAGACATGCTCACCATCTCTCAAAAGGGTTATTCTGTCGCAAATTTTGTATACCTCAGCCATGCGGTGCGTTATATAAATTATTGCAACGCCCTTTTTCTTCAGTCTGCCGATAAGGTCAAAGAGCCTTTCTGTTTCCTGAAGCGTCAGTGACGATGTCGGTTCGTCAAATATCAAAACTTTTGTATTAAGGTTAAGAGCTCTCGTTATTTCAATCATCTGCTGGTCTGCAACAGAAAGATCTCCGGCTCTTGCTTTAAGATCGAGGTCAATTCCAACCTCATCCATAACCTCCTTCGCGCGTTTACGCATGGCTGCCCAGTTATATACCGGCCCCTTCATTATTTCATTTGCTTCAAATATATTTTCAAGCACATTAAGGTGCGGCAATATATTAAGTTCCTGAAAAACCATGGCAACTCCGCCCCTTTGTGCCTGATGTACGTTTTTAAATTTGACTTTTTCTCCCTCAATGTACATCTCGGTTCCCGGGTCGGGTTCGTAAACACCTGCAAGTATTTTCATAAGAGTTGACTTGCCGGCTCCGTTTGCACCCATAAGTGCATGTGCTTCGCCTGCATAAGCCATAAAATCAACATTGTTCAGAACTTTTACGCCTGCAAAAGTTTTTGAAGAATGTTCCATTTTTACAATCAGGTTTTCCATTTTTACGTTGCCTTTCCGTAATTTTATATCGTTTTATTTTACTTTGCCCGCCGCCGCATGAGAGCCTGCGGCTTAAAGGAAGAATATTTTGATTTTCCTAAAATACAGAATTACTTCAAAAACGGCTGTCCGATTTTAAATTGGATTTAATGCTTTCAAATTAACGGCATTTCTCACCAATCAAATCAGACAGCCTTAAATAATACGATTATCTCGGGGATACTGTATATCCGTTTTCTTCAAGTGCTATTTGGACGCCGCATGCCATAAGGTCGTTGCAGCAAAGGACTACGTCAACATCTTTAGCATTGCCCTGAAGCATATCAGCCATTTTCTGTGCTGCTTTGTCCTGGTCATATTCACCTGACTGCTCGTCAACTATTGTCATTCCGGGAGTGTCTTCAACTGCTCTTTTGAAGCCTGCTGTTCTTTCGTTTGAAGAAGAAACCGCATCAACGCCTCTCATGATAACAACGTTTCCTTCGTTTCCTACTCTTTCAAATACGGCTTTTGCAAGGTCATATGCCATCTGCTCATGGTCTACACCGATGTAGTTGGGAAGATATTCCTTGACATTATCGCCCCACTCGTTTGTGATTTCCGTATCAACCGTAACAAACGGAATCTTTGCATCATGTGCTGCCTGCACTGCCGCCGAAACACCGCTTGAATCGTTTGCTGTAAGAATGAGCGCATCAATTCCGGCTGAAATCATGTTCTCGCACTTCTGAACCTGCTCAAGAACTTCCGATTCTGCATTGCAGTAATCCATCGTTATCGTGCAGCCTGTTTCGTATGCAGCGATTGCCGCACCGTAGCAGATATCCTGGAAGTGTGCGTTTGTGGCAGTCTTAACCACGATTCCAAGCTTGTAGCCTTTGTCTTTTACAGTTCCTGTGCCGGGATTATAATCCGTTGACTGTGCTTCGCCCGTTGCGATGAAATCAACAATATAATCCGAAAGACTTGTTATGGGATCTCCCAATGTCCATGCATCAAGTTCTTCACCGTGGGGATAGAATTCATCGATGTTGTCCAATGTGATGATCGTATCGGGTGATGAAGTCTTTTCAGGAACCGTTTTCCCTTCGATAAGATCAATTGCCTGATATACTGCATCATATCCCTGAAGGATTGACCAGTCATATGCTGTGGCAAAAATTTTGCCTTCTTTGATTGACTTAAGCGAAATGAAGTTTCCGTCAATACCTGCAACTACTACATCATTGCTCCCGCCTGACGCAGCCGTTGTTGTGTCGCCGCCGGCTGCCGTTGTTGTGTTATCGCTGCTTCCTCCGCATGCTGCAAGTGCGCCGATAAGTGATAAGGCAAGCAGTCCTGCAATAACATGTTTAAAAATTTTACCCATTTTTTCTTTCTCCTCTCTTTGCAAAAGAATAAATTTCTTTTCAATTTCGAGTGCAGTCTATCACTCCCATTCATGCTCTTCAATATTGGTATTCCGTTTCCCAGTGTTTGGTATTCCATAAGTACATAGGTATTCTTTTGATGAATATTTTTTGTCATGATTCTGAGGCTTTTTAATGTGCTTCGGCATTTTTGATTAGGTCAGTTAAAGCTTGAAAATTCAAGGTTTTTGATGATATTTGAAAAGGTTTTGTGATCTTGCGTGCAATCATTTTGAAGGAGATTTTGCAAAATAATTGTGGCTGCAGGTTTGAAGGGTGAGGAAAAATTCGCAAAAAAAATTTAAAACCCGGACACAAATGCTTTGTGCTGCGCACTCATCTTTTCGGGTCGCAAAATATAAGCAACTGCTACTGACATAAATGTCAGCTGCAGTTGCTTCCTCGACTTTATTCTAAACCCGTACGCAACTGCTTTGTGCTTCGCACTCCCGCAGTTGCTTCCTCGACTTTATTCTAAACCCGTACGCAACTGCTTCGTGCTTCGCACTCCCGCATTTGCTGAAAAGATTCGCACTTTCGCACTTTCGTGCTGCGTGCTCATCTTTTCGGGTCGCAAAATAAAAGCAACTGCTACTGACATAAATGTCAGCTGCAGTTGCTTCCATTTTGCTCGTCCGGGTTTAGATGTTGTACCTTCCCATTATGAGCTTGTCTATGTAGTATTTTTTTATATACTGCGTATGCTCTTTGATGGCTGCGATGGCTCCGTCCAAATCTCTTTTCATGACGGCTTTGTATATCTTTTCATGCTGTTCTGTGGTGAGCTTTCCGTGGTTTAGGTCGTTATATGATGTTATGTCAAATCTTCTTTTCTGATTTATCAGCATGTGAAACATCATATCCAGCCTTTTGTTTCCTACGTTGCTGATGATGAATGTATGGAATTTTATATCCCAGTCCATCCTTGCAACCAGATCTTTTTCTTTATATGCCTTTTTTATTTCATCAACGATGTATGAAAGCTCCGTATCTGCAATCTGATTGTAGTTCTTCAAAGAAACTTGAATTGCATAAACCTGCAGCACTTCAAGCAGATCGTAGACTTGCAGAACATCTTCCAGCGTATAGACCGGAACCACGATTCCGCTTCCCGGTTCGCTTGACAAAAGCCCTTCGCTTACAAGCTGCTTTAATGCATGTCTTACCGGCGATCTGCTGACATCGTACTTTTCCGCCAGCTTTCGCTCAACCATTAAAGAGCCCGGCTTGAACTCATTATGCAGTATATCTTCTTTGATTTTTTCGTAAATCCAATCTTCCTTCGTGGCAAGCATGGAGTCAGAGTATTCTTTTGATACTTTTGTCATGACTCCCTCCTTTTTATTCGTCCAATGCCAGCCTGCGGCCGAGTTCATAGGACTCGTTCATAAGGTCTCTGTTATCCTCTGCCGTCTGCGGATTGTTTGCATGAGGGCAGACTATTCTGTGCTCATCCGTAAATCCGAAATTCGGCAGAAGCGTCTGCGAAACAAAATCAAAATATGTTTCGTACATTTTCGGATCGTCATGCGCCTGCGTATATACTGTAACTATTTTCTTCTCTCCGTATCTTGGCTGACCCTCGTTTGTGATAAACGGGAAGAATCTGTCATAAAGATTTTTTGTCATGCCGTTCATCTGCATGAAATAAACCGGTGTTCCGATAACAACTGCATCGGCATCTTCCATTTCCTTCAATGCCTTTGTAAGATCATCATCAATGGAACATTTTCCGAGATCGTCCATGCGGCATGCGAAGCATCCTCTGCAGGCCGATGCCTTGAGTGTGAAAAGATTATAAACCCTTACATTTGCATTATGTTCTTTGGCACCGCGTTCGATATATTGAAGAATTGTCGATGTGTTTCCGTCATAGCGCGGACTGCCGTTAAATATAACTACCTTTTTCATAAAAAACCTCCCTGATAAGCCGTAAAAACTTTATAGATATTTTACTAAATCGCATGCTTTGTTGCAAACGATAAATAAGCCATACGGCCATTTTATTAAAACCGACGCAACCATAAGCTGCGCCGGTTTTTAAATTCAGTCATTTGCCTTTAGAGCAATCAGTCCATATCTGTGAACTCCAAGTTGAGAGACTTGCCTGCGATTGTGAATTCAATGTCTTTCTTCTTTCCAGCGGCGTCTACATGTGCAACATAGTCACCGTCTTCAAGTCCGTCGAATTTGAAATCGCCGAAGAAGTTTGTTTCCTGAGAAGCAATGATCTTGCCGTCTTTTTCAAGGTCAACCTTTGCTCCTTCAAAGTCATCTCCTGCAACTCTTATGCCGCCCCATGCAAAGTTCTTTGTATATCTGTAAAGATTCTTGTAATATACATGAGGATGCGTGTTGAACTCGGGGTTAAGAACTTCGAGTTCTTCTTCATCAATAATCTTCTGGAATTCTTCCGGCTCCATGTCGTAAGACTTAATAGCCTGTGTCGGGCATGAATGTGCACATCTTGTGCAGTGCGGTGTCCAATCGGGATCATCAAGAAGGTGAGCGCACATTGTACATTTCTGGGGAACATCAAGATCCTCATTATAGTAGATGCACTCGTAAGGGCATGAATCAACAAGTTCCTTCATTCCTCTTGCCTTTTCGTAATCAATCATTACGATGCCGTCTTCTCTCTTGTATACAGCGCCTTTTCCGGCTGCGATACAAGGAGCGTCCTGGCAATGCTGGCAGGGCTTCGGAAGATATACGAAGTCGTTGCGTGAGTATCTTCCGCGCTCATGACGAATGATGTTCATCCAGCGATGACCGTGACGGGGCTGTGCCTCTGTATATCCGGGCCATGAGTTGAGTACATGCTCGTCTTTGCAGGACATGAAGCAATTGTTGCAGTCAAGACACCATCTATTGTCTATAACCAAATATTTTTGTTTCATTATCGTTTTCTCCTTTCCGGGACGCGTCAGATATTTTAGTAAATATCGTAAACGCCTCCATCCCATTTTTCGATCTCGATCTGAGCGGCATTAGGTGCCATACCGCAGCCATACTTAGACATGTAACGGTCGGGTGTAAGAATATTTACACATCCGCCTCTGTCTGCCGAATGACCGGGTCTTCCAAGCGGTGCATACTCTGCGCATGATTCATATGAATGAACCGTACCCGGCTGAGTCTTTTCACCAACCTGTGCAGCGAGGATAACCGATCCTCTGTCATTAAATGCTCTTACAAGATCTCCGTCCTTGATTCCGCGTGCTTCTGCATCAACGCTGTTGATACGGATAATCCAATAGTACCATCCGTCAACAAGTACGCGGTGATCCTTGATATCATTCATGAATGAGTCTTTTGCATCACCCATTGTATGGAATGAGAACTTAGGATGAGGAGACAACATACCCAGAGGGTATTTCTTAGCCAGCTCGCAATGCCATCCCTCAAATGCGGGAACATATTTATGCATTGCGGGACGATATTCATCAATATATCCCTGTTCTTCAAATCTTCTGATGGAAGTAGAGATAAACTCAACCTTACCTGTTGTTGTCTGCAGTCCCTTAAGGCCGACTGTTGTGTTCGGTGCAGGGCCCCAGTCATGAGTATCTCTTTCTCTGTCTTCTGCCCACCAGCGGAATGAAGGCTTGCCCTTTCCTGCCGGATTATCGGGAACAACCAGATAACCTTTTTCGAAGAACTCATCGAATTCCATAAGCTTAGGACAGTCTGTAGCATAATAGTACTGTCTGATCCAGCCCATGATATCCTTGCCTTCCGAGAAAGGACCGTAGATACCGAGTTTCTTTGATAATTCACAGAAGAAATCATAATCTGACATCGACTCGCCCAAAGGCTCGATGCACTTCTTCTGCATTGTTATGATACGATGGTTTGCCTGAGCAAAGTTGTTGGGGATATATCCCGAGCAGTTACCGAACTCAGAAATATCATATCTTTCATAGTTTGTGCACATCGGGAAAATAAGATCCGCAAAAGGAACTTCTCCCTCGAACCAAATCGATTCGGAAACAACGCACTCGAGTGACTCAGCAGTATACATTCTTGCATATCTGTTTGTTGCGGTCATTGTTCCGATATGAGGTCCGCCGTAGTGCCAGTACATCTTGATTGATCCGTAGCCCGGTGCCGGGTACTGATAAGGATGCATCTGTGCTTCGATTGTTGCACCGCAGAATCCTTTGCCGTACCATTCGAACTTGCCGTTCATGATACACTCAGGAATCTTAAGACGAGGAATATGCTGACCAGCTTCCCAGTTCATCTTTACAGGTGAAGGGAATGATGTTTTGCCGTCGAACATTCTCCATGCGAACTGATATCCTGCAGCCGAGTTTACGCAGTCACCTGACATACCGCCGTCTGCATATCCGGGGAAGAAGAAGTCATGGTCAACAGGTGAGCCCTGTGATGTAGACCACATGTTCTTGCCCGGCTTTCCAAGACCCTGCATTGTTGCAAGAGCGATCATACCACGTGTCCACTCAATACCATGAGTAGCACGGCAGGCACCGCCCCATCCGCCGAGTCCGCCGGCAGCAAGCTGTGTATTGCATTTTGCCCAGTGACGTGCAAGTGCACGGATGTCGCAAGCCGGAATACCGGATTCGATTTCTGCCCATTCGCATGTCTTGGGGATTCCGTCATCTCCGTTGCCCAAAACATATTCTGCCCACTCTTCAAAACCGTAAGCATGTGTTGCAACGAATTCTTTGTCATATGTGCCCTCGGTCAGCCATGTATATGCGATAGCAAATGAAATAGCATGGTCTGTACCAACCTTGGGTGAGAACCATTTGATTGACCAAAGGTTTGCCGAATGGTTGTAGTGAGGGTCAACCGTCATAAACTGGATTCCCAGTTCATAGCACCATTTACGACGGATGAATGATTCATATGCGCCGTAGATACCGCCGTTGTTGTCGGGGTCTGCTGACCACAAAATGATGAAGTCTGAATTTTGAAGTGCATCTTCAAACAGACCTTCCTGGTCAGGGTTACCGAGTCTCCATGAGAAGCCCCACATATGCATGC
>CAVHKC010000042.1:8396-9094 GCA_963636455.1 Ruthenibacterium lactatiformans | reverse complement strand
ATAAAAAAAAGAGCAAAAACGAGTATGGGATTTACCGCATACTTGCGCCTTTTGCCATCTGCATAGCCGTATGTGCCGCATGCTTGTGTTCTGCAAGCTGGGCGTGGTTTACGGCAAGCACCAAGGCAGATGCGGAACCGATAAAAGTTGCAGAATACGAAATCACTTATCAGATTGACGAAGGAACTGCCACGAAAGTTTCCGCAGGCGGAACAGACTGCGTGCTTACAAATGACAGCTGTGTGATAAAACTGACAGCCAAAGGGACTGAAGAAATTACAGGCTATTGCGTCATTCAAATAGGTGACAAAGCATACTATACCGAGCAGATTTTAGCAGGCAGTGAATTTGCTTTTACGATAAACGGAGTCAAAGACACGACAATTACTCTTACTGCGAAATGGGGAAGTTATTCAGGCAAGGCTGATATTTCAAACAACGGTTCAATCGGCACGGCTTCGAATTCTTCATCAATGCAAACAAACGGCATGACAAAGGACGGCATGGCAGCTTCGCAAAGTACGCAGGCGGACGAAGTGCAGACTGAGATTCAAACGGAAGAGGAACAGACAGAAAATACGGACACAGAAGAAACTTCTGCAACGGAAAATGAAGACACAGAAGAACCTTCTGCAGCGGAAAATGAGGGAACAGAAGAAGCAACGGAATCGGAAGATTCTGCCACTGAAGAATCCGAT
>CAVHKC010000042.1:5674-8386 GCA_963636455.1 Ruthenibacterium lactatiformans | reverse complement strand
AGCCCTTGTGGTTTGTGTCGCCATGCTGATCGGTGCAACATTTGCATGGTTTACGGATACGGCAAGTACGGCTGTGAACAAAATTCAGGCAGGTACGCTGGATGTAGCGCTTGAGATGAACACCGGCACAACGGATAACCCTACATGGGTATCTGCTGAGGGACAGACTCTTGAGTTCAAAAAGGCTGCCGAAGCAATCGAAAAAGAAGTCCTCTGGGAACCGGGCTGTACTTATGAACTTCCCGAACTCCGTGTTGTAAATAACGGCAATCTTGCGCTTAAATACAAGGTTATCATCACAGGTATTCAGGGCGATGCAGAACTCAACAAGGCAATTGAGTGGACGATTGGCAACGCTGATAAAGACAAAGAATACAGCCTCGGTGCAAAAGCAACTTCCGAAGCTTTGACCATCAAGGGTACGATGAAAACCGATGCGGACAAAAAGTATCAGGGTCTCTCCATCGACGGTATTTCCGTTACCGTCGTTGCAACGCAGGATACGGTTGAATATGACAGCTACAATAATAAATACGATGACCAGGCATCCTACCCCGTTATTGACAGTGCAGGACTTTCCGCTGCGGTGGCTAATGATAACGCCATTGTCGCTATGACTGATGGAGAGTTCACACTTTCCTCCGATAAAGACGGAAAAAATTCGGTTTCGATTACTGCCAATAACCTGACCATTTTCGGTGATGGAAGCGGAGAAACGGTATTGAAGCAGGATGAAACGAAATATTATAAATTCAGCGGCGATAATACAACGCTCAAGAATATCACTATCGACGCAAGCAGCAGAAGTGGAGGATATTATTATGTAGTGGACTTAGCCGGAAATAACACCACGCTTGACGGAGTGACAATAAAAAATGCAAAAACTTCCGGTAGAGGCTACGATGCTGTGAGCGTAGAAGTAGCAGCGGGTACTACCTGCAGGATCACAAACTGCAACATCAGCGGCGAAGGATATCTTATTACATCTGCAAGTGGCAAACTCAATGGCACCCTGCTGATTGAGGATACGAAGCTAAATGTAGACGGACATGGAGACAGCTCTTTGGACATTTCGAGTGGAACCGGTAAACTGATTGCGAATCGGTCCGAGATTACAGGAAGGAACAGCATTGGTGCAGAGGCAGTATTTACTGATTGTATATTTAAAAAGGACGGAAAAAATGTGTATTCCTATGTAAGTAACAGCAAGGATACTTCTTTTGTGAACTGCAGCTTTGATAATGGCTTTTACTTTAGTGTAAAAGGAAGTGAGACACAAACTGTAACATTTGAGAATTGCTATTACAACGGTACAAGGATTACCGAGGATAATTATAAAAGCTTTACAAATTTGATTAGCGGTAAGAATGCCAATCTGACAGTGGTTGTAAAGTAAAAAGACGAAAGATTGAAGTGCTATATGCTCGCTAAAGTGAAGCGTGTTTGCATAAAAATACTGAAAAAAATTTTAAGGAGGTCATATGAAAAAGACAAACAGCAAAATCACAAAGAGAGCGCTGCTCACCAGTGCGCTCGCCATGCTGATGTGCGTTGCCATGCTGATCGGTGCAACATTTGCATGGTTTACGGACACGGCATCCACATCTGTAAACAAAATTCAAGCCGGTAACTTAGATGTAAAGTTAGAATATCTAAGTAACGGCGAATGGGCAGAGGTTACAGACGAAACCAAGTTGTTCAACGACGATGCTTTGTGGGAACCGGGTTACACGGAGGTAGCCTATCTTAAGGTTAGCAACGTTGGCAATTTGGCACTGATGTACAAATTTGCCGTGAACAAAATTGAAGAGGTTATCGGTGTTAATGCCGCCGGCGGCGAAATCAAGCTTTCCGAAATCCTGAAATTCGGTATTGAGGCAAGCAGCGAAGCAAAGACATATGCTACGAGAAGTGAAGCGCGTGCAGCTGTGGAAGATAATGCGCTGGAACTCAACGAGTATACAAACAATATTCACTTAGGCGTTGACGAAGTCAAGTATTATGCAATCGTTATTTATATGCCCGAATCGGTTGCTAATGAGGCTAATTATGTAACCGGAACCACTGCTCCGTCTATCAAGATGGGTCTGAATCTTGTTGCTACACAGGATACGGTTGAGTATGACAGCTATGATAAATATTACGATCAAAACGCGGACACAGCAGCCGGTTATACCGTAACTGCCGTAACGCCGGTTGAAACTAAGGCAAAAGCGCTGGAAACTATTATTGAAACCAAGGATGTAGATGGTGTGCTGACAGCTGTAGAAAAGGTTTCGAAAAATCAGACCGTATCTGCCGGCGGTATTAATGTTACCTATCCGAAAGATACTCTTCTTGATACCACTCCGACAGCGGCTGGCGAAGCGGGTTCAGTAAATTCAACACAGGATGCCGCACAGGGCTTCGTCGAAAAGACAACCGGTATTGAAAAAGCAATCGAGGTTGACGCTGATCAGAAGGCTACGGTCTTCGAGTTGACTCTTCCTGTTTCTCAGACTAACACCACCCTTGTTAAGGTTGTGAATACTATTTCGCCTGATCTTACTATGGAACAAGTGCTGCATAACGGGGAAGAAATAGCAGACGCTAAGAGCGCAGATGCAAATCCGACAGTGGAATCTTATTACTATGACGCCGTTTACGGTACCTTTATCCTTTGGGTATACCACGCAAGTGAAATTGCCACTGTAACAAAAAATACCGCACCGG
>CAVHKC010000042.1:3345-5631 GCA_963636455.1 Ruthenibacterium lactatiformans | reverse complement strand
CGTAAAAGAGGGACAGAAGATTTACCTTGTGATTAAAACCACAAAGCAGGACGGTAATACAGCAACCTACGATATAAGCCTTCGTGATGCTAACGGAAATCCTTTTGCTTGGACTACCGACGCTTGCCCCTCTGTGACATATGATATGGGCAGTCATATGGCATACTATGCAGGTATAACAATTTATGACAGTGCAGCCGGAGTCTATCTGCCGTATGGCGTAGACGAAACTCCGGGATGGTATTATGATGCCGATACAGGATTGACGACCATACGCTCGATATCATTCTCATAATAAATGTATTTAGTTGGGGCTGTCGCACTGCTGATTTTTAATCAGTGGAGCCACAGCCCCTTTGTTTATACGATTGAATTTTAAGGAAAGGTTAGTATTATGGCCTTTGCTGCTCATTTTGAGCAGTATCGGCATTTTGGTCTTCCTTCCGCTTGCGAATCCACCCGACTATCACGATTACGAGAAGAACTATGATAATTCCGCCTATGATAAGCGTTCTTGGCGAATAATTTTTCGTGGTCATAATGCGCTCGGAAGTATATCCGAATGTATTGACGATAAAAGTCTGTGTGTTCGTCTGTCTGTCGGCATAGAACTTTGCTAGATAATCCTTGAAAATCTGAAGAGCTTCCGAATCAAGCACTTTTGCGGCATTCGTGCCGACTTTATAAGAAACGCCGCATTCTGAAGCTTCCGGGTCTATCACAACGAGGAAATGGTCCTCATCGGTGAATTTTTCCGCATAAAGAGACTCAGCAAGTGAGTCAAGCTCAGCCTGAGAAGTCAGATTATTGTCCGATTCCAGAATATAAAGGTAGGGAATCACGCCCGTGCGCTTGTGGAAAGTTTTGAATGAATTGCGAAGAGCATCTTCATCTTCAACAGTGGTGCCGAGGTCTGTTATGCATTCATCTGATTTTGAATCGAAGGTTGTTTCGATTTTTGTTCTTTCTATGGTCGATTTGGTTATCGTCGCATTCAGAGCCGACTGTGTGTAAAACGTGTAGATTATAACAACAATGAGAACGACAACAAGGACAACCATCGAGTTGCGGCCCTGAAGCCAGTTGCCGCCGAGCCTGGAATTGTTGCCCGGAAGCGTGAACATGCCCCGCATGTTGTTATTGTCGTTGTTGCCGCCGCTGTTGTTTTGCTGATTGCCAAAAAATCCGCCGCCGAAACCGCTTTGCTGACTGCGCCCGAAATTGTTGACACTTTGCCAGTTGCGGTTTGACCAGTCATCACGGCCGTTTTGATTGTCCTGATTGTTTTGCTCTGCCATCTATAATCCTCTTTCGTGAAAATTCCTTTATTATAGAAATTTAAAATGTAAATTCTATATTCTAAATTCTAAAATCTATATTCTAAATTCTGTATTTTATATTCAAATATCTGCATTTTAAGGTTGCGCAGACAGTGTTTGCACTGCTTTTGATATTATACAAAACCGCACAAATGAGGTCAATAAACATTGCGGGTATTTGAAGAGTGTATATACGCCTAAGTTTTAAGTGAACACTTGATATTGGGCAAAAATGATGGCATACTATGATTGTAAGTTAGGTGAAAATACCCGTATGTTTTAAGTAGGCGGAGGCGCATAATGCAGACTATTATTAAGCGTGACGAATATCTTAACAGAATTATTGACAGAAAAGAAAACGGACTGATTAAGGTTATTACCGGAATCAGAAGGTGCGGCAAGAGTTTTCTGCTGTTCAATTTGTTTTATGATTATCTGATTGAAAGCGGCATAAAAGAAGAACAGATCATTACGATTGCCTTGGATGATGATACCTTTGTGAAGTACCGCAATCCCGATGAACTTTCGAAATATATTCGTGCAAAAATCGTAAACTCGGATATGTATTACATTCTCATTGATGAGGTGCAGTACGCAATCACAAAGGACGAACTTAAAAATCCTGAGAACATTAGGCTTTACAATGTATTAAACGGCCTTATGCGGCTTCGCAATGTGGATATTTATGTGACAGGCAGTAATTCAAAAATGCTCACGAAAGATGTGCTGACGGCCTTTCGCGGCAGAGGCGATGAGGTTAAAGTTTACCCTATCTCTTTCAAGGAGTATTATTCCTTCGCAGGCGGAGATAAATCCGATGCCTATGAGGAATACGCATTGTACGGCGGTATGCCGCTTGTTTTGACAAAAAAGAGCGAAGCGGAGAAGATGAACTATTTGCGCAATCTTTTCACAGAGGTTTATTTCAAAGACATTGTGGAGCGTTATGATATTGAGCTGCCTGATG
>CAVHKC010000042.1:0-3335 GCA_963636455.1 Ruthenibacterium lactatiformans | reverse complement strand
CAACCGTTTCCAACTATCTGAATTATCTGATTGAGTCGTTCCTGTTTTGCAATGCGAAACGATACGATGTAAAAGGTAAGAAGTATTTTGAATATCCGTCAAAATATTATTGCACCGACATCGGACTTCGCAACGCAAGGCTTAATTTCAGACAGCAGGAGGAAACGCACATAATGGAAAACATTATCTACAATGAACTTCTGTGCCGGGAGTATTTTGTTGATATAGGTGTTGTGGAGATTGTGGAAACGAGTGCAGGAAAAAGGTCAAAAAAACAGTGTGAGATAGATTTTGTGGTGAACAAGGGTTCTAAAAAATACTATATTCAATCCGCACTGAATGTTTCGGAGCCGTCAAAACTTGAAACCGAACTCAGACCTTTGAAGCATACCAGGGATTTCTTTAAGAAGATTATTATCAGCAAAACTTCAATGAAATCCTGGACTGATGAGGACGGAATACTGCATCTCGGGCTCTATGAATTCCTGCTGAATGAAAATGCACTTGAAATGTAGGGTATAAAAAACGGAAAAATGTGATGGACGGGGAATTTTGCTTGTGAATCCGGTTTATTGGACATATGATGGTGTATAAGTGAAATTAAGGCATTGAAAATAAAAAAACTCGCAAAAGCGAGTTTGAAATCCGCTACAGCGCGGAGCCGCAAGGGCGATTAGAAAAATTTTTTATATGGGAATAAGTATTTTGCTGTGATACAGGGCATTAATACTTTGTGAAGACGGAGGAAATACAGACTTGTATAAAGCACATATAAATGGAGATAGGGTGCAGTCATGCAAAGAACACAGCATAGCAGCTGCTGAGTTGGCAAAACGATGTGCTGAAACAGTCGGTCTTGCAAATACAGCGTATTTGTGCGGATTGCTGCATGATGTAGGAAAATGCACAAATGAATTTAATGAATATATAGAAGCAGCCGCAAAGGGGGAAAGTGTTGTAAAAGGTTCAGTTATCCACACGTTCGCGGGATTCCAAATGATACTTAAAAGGTATCACAGTAATTATAATACCCGTTACAGCACATGTGATGAAAATGAAAAATTGGGCAATTTGACTGCAGAATTAATTGCAATCGCAATCGGAAGTCATCATGGACAGTTTGATATATATGGACCGAGGCAGGAATCGGGATTTGCACACCGTTTTGAAAATCAGCCCGAGTATGATAAAAGAGCGGCGGAAAACTTTGAACAAGAGTGCGCTTCAGCGGAGGAGATTGATGAGCTGTTTGAAAAATCATCGGCAGAGGTAAAAAAATTATATTGTGAAATTTGCAAACAGCTTATAAAAAGCATAGCACCGGAAAATCAGGGTGAGGAGATGCTGTTTTATTTGTCTATGCTGGAAAGGTTTTTGCTTTCGGCACTCATTGAAGGAGATCGCAGGGACACTTCCGAGTTCATGCAAGACACCGCAATACAAAGCGGTGGCAGGCCAAATATTGACACAGAAAAAATATGGAGTAAGTGCATTAAAAATCTGCAGAGAAAACTTGATACCTTTTCCACACAGACCCCACTGCAATGTGCCAGACGAGAATTATCAGAATATTGCGAGAAGTTTGCAGATAATTCTTGCGGAATATATAGACTTAATCTGCCGACAGGGGCAGGAAAAACATTGTCGGGTATGCGCTATGCACTGAAACATGCAAAAAAATACGGCAAAAAACGGATTATCTTTGTGATACCGCTGCTGAGTATATTGGAACAGAATGCAAGCGTAATCAGAGAGACAGTTGATGATGACTCGTTGATTCTTGAACACCACTCAAATGTTGTTGTGGACGCAATGTCTGCCGAAGAGTGTGAAAGGCAAGAGTTTTTGACGGATACATGGGAAGCCCCGATGATTATAACTACCCTTGTTCAGCTGCTGAATACTATGTTTGACGGAAAACCGTCATCAATACGCAGATTTCACAGTTTGGCAGATAGTGTGATTGTAATAGACGAAGTACAGACCGTACCGACAAAAATGTTGTCGTTATTTAACCTGACATTAAACTTTTTGTCAAAAATTTGTAATACAACTTTCTTGCTTTGTTCGGCAACACAGCCACGGTTTGAATTGAATTCGCATAAGTTGAATGTGGATGAAAGAGATGTTGTTCCACCCGATGTGACTGCAAAGTATCATGATATATTTAAAAGGACACAAGTACAATATATGGGGGAACTTGGTCCGGAAAAAATCATGAAAAAGGCTGAGGAACACTACAAAAAATATCACAGTGTCCTTATAATTTGCAATACAAAAAAAGAAGCTTGCGAACTCTTCAATAAAGCAAGATACATCACAAAAAATTGCATTCATCTGTCGACAGCGATGTGCATGGCACACAGAAAAGCTGTTATAAGTACAATGATAAGAAAACTTGAAAACAAAGAACCGCTTATCTGTGTTTCAACCCAGCTTATAGAGGCCGGAGTGGATGTATCATTTGGCGCAGTTATCAGGCTTGCGGCAGGGATAGACAGCGTTGCACAAGCGGCCGGACGGGCAAACAGGAACGGAGAGTTTGGGGAACCTTCACCTGTTGGTGTTGCGTATCTTAAAGGAGAAGATCTTTCTCACCTTAAAGAAATCAAATTATCGCAAGATATTACGGGAGAATTGATTGCAGAGTATAAAAAAAATCCGAGGTATTTCAATAATGATCTTATATCAGACAGTTCTGTATCCTATTATTACAATGCAATGTTCAGGAAAATAAATGCCGTTGCAAACTATACCGATTATTGTGCAGGGGATGGAAATTTAATGGATTTTCTATCATTGAATTCTAAGTATGTATCGGAAAATACAGGAAAAATAATTATGAGACAGGCGTTCAAAACAGCGGGAGAAAGATTCAAAGTATTTGATAACAGGCAGTCTGCCGTAATTGTACCATACGGTGATGGCATGGAAGTAATCAATAACATTCTGTCTGACAGATTTTCATCTGATATAATTTGGTCAAAGAAAGTATTAAAAGAAGCCAAGGAATATATTGTAGAATTGTTTGATTATCAGCTGAAGAAGCTTGCTGAAAGCGGAGCAGTTTATGCTGATAAAAATAAAACGGTGAGGATTTTAAATCCTGACTACTATGACAGCTTTTTGGGTGTAATAACACAGAAGGGAGATGAGAGCGAATGGAACACCCTAATATTGTAGAGTTTAGTGTATATGGAAATTATGGATTGTTTTCAGATCCGATAACAAGGGTAGGCGGTGAAAAGTGCAGTTATCAAGTACCTACTTATGAGGCTTTGAAAGGCATAATTTCATCTGTATATTGGAAACCGACATTTATATGGTATATAGAT
>CAVHKC010000041.1:0-9233 GCA_963636455.1 Ruthenibacterium lactatiformans | reverse complement strand
TTCTGGCAGTTTCCGGGCTTCATATATCTTTGATAGGAATGTTCGTTTATAAATTGTTGAAAAAACTTTTCGGACTCAAAGCGGCAGCGGTGGTTTCTGGCGTCTTGATGTTTGGATTTTGCATTATGTGCGGTGCTGCACCGTCTGCCGTTCGGGCAACGATTATGTTTTTTGTTAGCCTTGCGGCAAAGCTTTTAGGGAAAAAATATGATATTTTATCGGCACTTTCACTTGCGGCATGCCTGATTTTGCTTGCAAATCCTTATTATATCGACCATACGGGGTTCAGGCTTTCGTTTGCGGCTGTTTTTGCAATAGCAGTTCCTGCAATGCTTGCAAAGAAATTCACGGAAACAAAAAGCACGCTTGTGCAGTCATTTATAATAAGCACATCGGTAACCTTGGCTTCGCTTCCTTTAACGCTTTCGGCTTTTTACAAAATCCCCGTATATTCTGTATTTTTGAATTTGATTGTAATTCCGCTTATGAGTTTTATTTTGGCAAGCGGCATTGTTTCGGGAATTATCGGTATGTTTTGGGCATTTGCAAGCAGATTTATTTTGGGAATAGGAATTTATCTTACGGATTTTGTGGAAATATGCTGCAAAATCTCGCTTCTTTTTCCAAACAGCATATATGCTGCGGGAAACAAAGGAATTGCAAAGGCAGTATTGTTTTATATTTTACTCTTATCAGCGATTGCCGCACTTTATGTTTTATGCCAAAACAAGAAAAAGACAGGCAGATATTTGGCAGGGCATTTTGAAGGTGCGGAAAGGATTTTTGAAAAAAAGGCTTTAAAAGCCGCAATGCTTATTCTTGCGGCAGCGGCAATTCTGCTTGTGTTTTTTTCCAAGCCACAAAAGGAAGTTCTTGAAATAAGCTTTATCGATGTCGGTCAGGGCGACTGCATTTTGATTGATAACAAAGAAGGCGACACATATCTTATCGACGGCGGGTCGTCAAATGTAAACAATGTCGGAAGTCAAAGAATCAAGAGCGCATTGCTTTATAAAGGCATTTCGGAAATCAATTATTTGATAGTAACTCATCCGGACGAAGACCATATAAGCGGAATAAAGGAGCTTATGGAAGAAGGGAGCGCAGGAGGCATCCAAATAGACAATGTTTTGATTCCTGTTTTTGAAGAAAACGAAAATTGTATTTCTTTCGTACAATTTGTGGAAGAAAAAGGAATAAATATCATAAATTTGCATTCCGGGATGAAGATAGAAGACAAAGACCTTAAGCTTTCATGCATAAGCCCTAAAGAGGGTGAAAAATATCAGGACATCAATGACGCATCGGCGGTTATTTCGCTTGAATACGGCGAATTTGACGCCTTGTTTACAGGTGATATAAGCGAAAAGACTGAAAAGGCAATGCTCAAAAATGGCATTTTCGAAAGCAAATCGGAATATGAACTTTTAAAAACCGCACATCACGGTTCAAAAGGCTCAACATCAAAGGAATTTCTTGAAGAAGTTTCTTTTGAAACGGCTGTGATTTCTGCCGGTGTAAATAATATCTACGGCCACCCGCATGAAGAAACAATCAAGAGATTGGAGAATGAAAAAATCCAAATATATATTACCGCAGAATGCGGCGAAATTGAAATAAAGGCATATAAAGACGGAAGTTATGAAAAGAAAGTCAAGCTTTTGAATATTTCGAAATAAAATCATATTTTCCGAAATGAGCTGTTTGTGATAAAATGCGGCTATGGGTATTCAAACAGATCTTAAAAACAATAAAATATCAAATATTTATCTTATATATGGCGAAGAAAGCTATAAAAGAAAAATATTAAAAGATGCGCTTACAGCGAATATCCCCTACAACGACAGCATGAATTATGCATATTACGAGGGAAAAGACATAAATTTCAGTGATGTCTACGACAATGCGGTAACGCTGCCATTTTTTGCAGATTACAGGCTTGTGATTGTCGAAAATTCGGGGCTTTTCAAAGCCAAAAAGAAAAGCCAGAATTCAAGCGATGCCAAGGAAGGCAGCGAAAAGAAAAACAAGGAAGAAGACGCCGCTTCTAATACAAATCAAAGCGAAGAAGATGAAGAAAAGCAAAACGAGGCAGAAAAACTTGTTTTGAAGATCTTTGAAGATATGCCAAAAACAACAGTAATTGCCTTTGTTGAAGAGTCTGCCGCCAAAAACAAAAAAATCTACAAACAGGCTGCAAAATCAGGCTGCGTTGAAGAGTGCACAAAAGACAACGCTTCGCAGATTTCAAAGTGGGCTGAAAAAGGCTTTGCGCAGGCAGGTAAAAAAGCAGAGCCTGCCGCAATAAATCTGCTTATCGAAAGAGTAGGCGCAGATTATATAAAACTCAGAGAAGAAATTGAAAAGCTTATAAGCTATGCAGGCAATAACGATACAATAACAAGCGCAGATGTCTGTGCGATTTCTTCGATAGATATTGAAACAAAGGTTTTTTATATGCTCAATAAAATGGGAGAAAAAGACCTTCCCGGCGCACTCGAAAAATATTATGAACTTTTGAGCACAAAAGAGCCTCCGCTTAAGATTCTTGCGATGATAAGAAAGCATTTTCAGACAATGCTTGAGGCGGCGGAGCTTGGAAACAAGAAAATGACACCGGAAGAAATCGAAGAGCTTACGGGCACAAAAAAATTTGCGGTCAGAAACGCAATGGGCTACATGAAGAAAAACTACAAAATGAAAGAAGTCTGCGAAATTCTTTATCTCATAAACGAAACAGATATGAAGATGAAAAACGGGGAACTTAGTTCACCTGCGGGACTTGAAACGCTGATTGTAAAAATCACATTGCATTGAATGTAAGATAAAATAAAAAAACATTTTAAAAAATATTTTGGGTAAGAACCGTACAAGCACACGGCCAAAATAAAAAAGATGATTTTTTTTGCGAATGATGTTAATATTTGATTCGTGTGGCAAAGCATTAAAGCGGTGCGGCACGAAGACTTTGTTTTGAAATTTTTTTAAAATGAGGGCAAAGCCTTGAAAACACGGCCGATATTTTGAACTTTCGGCAAAAACGGAGATTTATATGAAAAATTTGAAAAAAATTGCTGCGGTATTGGCAGCGGCATTGGTACTTTCCGTATCGCTTACCGCATGCGGTTCAAGCAGCTATTATCCGCCGGACAGCGAAGAGCACATAAACTATGACATTATTGCCGTAATGTCAAAGGTTAATGTTGCCGAAGGCTTCTTTGCTTCATATGCAAGCACGATTCCTTCGGTATTCGTTGAAGACAATTACACGCTCACCTACGAAGTCATCGAATACGAAGGCAGGGAGGTTTATAAGGCAACTGTTTCCGGCCAGTATTATCCCGATTATAAGGATAAATCAACAAAGACGGGTTCAATAAGCTTCATCATGGAACTGGGCGAAAAAAAGGGAACGGCGCTTGCGCCCTGGCCTTATGAAGACCCGGACAGAATCGATGATGTGATTTGGCAGTTTATCACACATAAGGATGTAAGCAAGAAAGAAAGATGATAAAAAGCAGCAGGGAAGCAAAATAAAGTTTCCCTGCTGTTTCACTGTGAATGCAAAATATAAGAGTCAGACCTTGAAAATTTACTGAATGACCATCGTGGGAGTCACGATGATATCAAGCCCGGATTCGTGCTGCTCAACATCTTCCAAATGCTTGTAGATTTGAAAGTCGAAAGCAAGTGCGGCCTTTATGAAACTGCAGTCGGAATGCGACTCAAAATATCTTTTATAAAAACCGCCGCTGCTTCCTATGTAGTTGAGGCTGTAATCGAAGGCAAAACCTGGGACTATAACCAGGGCGTTTGAATCATCTGCAATATTTTCTTCAATTGGTTCTAAGATGCCTTTGAAGCCGTGTTCGAGCTGCGAAAAAGAATTTATGCAGCAAAATTCCATTTTTCCCTTTTCATATATTTTGGGAACGGCAACTTTTTTTCCTTCCTTCCATGCATTTTCGATAAGCATGTAGGTTTTCACCTCAAATGGGGTGGAAATATAGGTATATATTGTTTTTGAAGCCTTGTAGATATCAAGAGCACAAAAGGATTTTACCGCAGTTTCCGAAAGAAATTCCAAGTCATACGGCTCCATCATTTCCCTCAAGGCCATGATTTCTGCTTTTATTTTTTTCTTATCCATATTTTGCGTAACCTCGGATTATATTTTTCAAAAAGCTTTGCAAATTGCTTTGCCATTTTAGCACTTGACACAAACAAGGGCAAGTGATAGAATCTGCATGTTTTTAAAGAAAGCAGAGCATCCGCTCTCACCCGGAAGCGGCTTTAGAGCGACCGTGGTTGATATTTCAAAAGCAGCATGTGTTTTTGTTTTATGCGGATGGTTTGTGCCGTCCTTTTTTATTTGCACGAACGACGGATGCTTCATGGCTTTAAAATAATGAATTTTCTTTTTTGCGGCAGGGAGGTGTATGCAATTAACAATCTAATTAACGAGCAGATCAGGGAAAAAGAGGTACGACTGATCGGGCCCGACGGAGAACAGGTAGGAGTAGTGAGTATTGAGGAAGCAAGAAACAGGGCACATGAAGCCGACATGGATCTGGTTCTTATAGCTCCTGCGGCAAAGCCGCCGGTCTGCAAAATTATCGATTTCGGAAAATTCAGATACGAGCAGGCACGCAAAGAAAAAGAAGCAAAGAAAAAACAAAAGGTTATAGACATCAAGGAAGTGAGATTGTCACCCAATATTGATGTTAATGATGTAAAGACCAAAGCCAATATGGCACGCAAGTTTATCGAAAAAGGCGACAAAGTCAAGGTCACGCTCAGATTCAGGGGCAGAGAGATGGCTCATATGCAGGAATCAAAGCATGTATTGGACGATTTTGCCGCAATGCTCGAAGACTGTGCCGGCATTGACAAGCCTGCAAAGGTTGAAGGAAGAAACATGGTTATGTTCCTTTCAAAAAAGAAAAACTAAGAAAACATATTGAACAGGAGGAATTTGAGATGCCCAAAATTAAAACGAAAAGAGCTGCGGCTAAGCGTTTCAAAAAAACCGGAGACGGAAAGCTTAAAAGAAACAAGGCCTACAAGAGCCACATCTTGACAAAGAAGACAACAAAGAGAAAACGTAATTTACGTAAGGCTACAATGACACATGCCAGCAATGTAAAGAATATGAAGAAAATCTTACCGTATCTGTAAGACTTGATGGAGGTAACGAATAATGGCAAGAATTAAAGGCGGTTTAAACGCTAAAAAAAGACATAACAAAACATTGAAGCTGGCAAAAGGTTACAGGGGAGCCAGATCAAAGCAGTACAGAGTCGCAAAGCAGTCGGTTATGAGGGCTCTTGCATCTTCGTTCGCAGGAAGAAAGCAGAAAAAGCGTCAGTTCAGACAGCTTTGGATTGCAAGAATCAATGCTGCTGCAAGACTGAACGGACTTTCATACAGCAAATTCATGCACGGACTTAAGCTTGCAAACATCGACATCAACAGAAAGATGCTTTCAGAGATGGCAGTAAACGATGCAGATGCATTCAAAGCACTTGTTGAAACAGCAAAATCAAAGCTCGCATAATCGGGCAGCAAATATTTCGTAAATCGAAAAAGTTTTATCAGTTTTATGGAAGAGAATACAATATCGAGAAATTTTATAGAAAACGAAATTGATAAGGACTTGAGTGAAGGTAATTATGACCATGTGGCTACGAGGTTTCCCCCGGAGCCAAATGGTTATCTTCATATCGGGCATGCAAAATCAATTCTTTTAAATTACGGAATTGCCGAAGAATACAAAGGAACATTCAATCTGCGTTTTGACGATACAAACCCCGTAAAGGAAAATGCGGAGTATGTTGAATCCATAATTTCGGATGTTAAGTGGCTGGGCGCGGATTTCGAAGAGCGCCTGTTTTTTGCATCAGACTATTTCGACAAAATGTATGAAGCGGCAGTAACGCTTATTAAAAAAGGCCTTGCATATGTCTGCGACCTTTCGGCAGAAGAAATAAAAGAATACAGAGGTTCATGGAACGAGCCCGGAAAGAACAGTCCGTACAGAGACAGAAGCATCGAAGAAAATCTCAGGCTGTTTGAAGAAATGAAGTCGGGAGTTGTTCCGGACGGAAAAAGAGTGCTGAGAGCCAAGGTGGATATGGCATCGCCCAACATGAACATGAGAGACCCGGTAATTTACAGAGTCGCTCATATCTCGCATCACAGAACAGGCGATAAGTGGTGCATCTATCCGATGTATGACTTTGCTCATCCTTTGGAGGATGCCTTTGAAGGAATAACACATTCTTTGTGCACCATGGAATTTGAAGATCACAGGCCGATTTACGATTGGGTCGTAAAGAATGTCGGATTTGAAAATCCGCCGAGGCAGATCGAATTTGCAAAGATGTATCTTACAGGTGTCATCACGGGCAAGAGATATATAAAGCAGCTTGTTGACAACGGCACGGTTGACGGATGGGACGATCCGAGACTTGTGACAATAAGTGCGCTTCGCCGCAGGGGCTTCACACCTGAATCTATAAAAATGTTTATTCATCTTTCGGGAATAGCAAAGGCTCAAAGCTCATCGGATTATGCGATGCTTGAATATTGCATCCGAGACGATTTGAAACCCAAGGCAATGCGGTGCATGGCTGTTATTGATCCGATAAAGGTAATTATCGACAATTATCCGGAAGATAGCGAAGAATGGCTTGAAGCACCGAACAATCAGGACGATCCCAATGCCGGAACAAGAAAAGTACCTTTCTGCAAAGAAATTTACATCGACAGAGAAGACTTCATGGAAGAGCCGCCAAAAAAATATTTCAGGCTTTTCCCGGGAAACGAAGTAAGACTCATGAATGCATATTTTGTAAAATGTGTCGATTATAAAAAAGACGAAGAAGGAAAAGTATGCGAAATTCATGTGACATATGACCCGGAAACAAAGAGCGGTTCAGGATTTGAAGGAAGAAAGGTCAAAGGCACGATTCACTGGGTGAGTGCAAGGCATGCCCTTGAAACGGAAATCAGGCTTTATGAGCAGCTGGTCGATGAAGAAGGAAGCATCAATCCGGATTCGTTAAAAATCATGCACGGGTTTGCAGAACCTGCTCTTGCAGACGCAAAGCCGGGCGAAAAATTCCAATTCGTTAGGCAGGGATATTTTTCTGTCGACACAAAACTGTCTTCGGAAGGAAAACCTGTTTTCAACAGGATTGTATCTTTGAAAAGTTCGTTCAAAGTGCCTTCCCGGTAAGGCACTTTGCAAAGGAAGTGAAAGGAATTTTCAAAGAGCAGTGATTGGCAGCGGGAGGTAAGTTATTTGAATTCCGCAGAAACTATTGTTGATATATCGGCAGAGGATATTAAGCCGATTTTCGGACAATTTGATTCAAATGTTAAAAAAATAGAAAAGGCTCTGCATGTTTCGATTGTTTCAAGAGGTGAAGGAATCAAGATAGTGGGAGAGCCAGAACAGACGAAAAAGGCAAGGAGGATACTTCTTGACCTTGCTTCGCATGTAAGAAAAGGCGGAGCTGTTACAGAGCAAAGCGTTGATTATGCGATCGCTCTTGCCAAAGGAAATGAAGACGGCATGATAAGCGACCTTGACGATGACATTGTCTGCCGAACCGCAAACGGAAAGCCCATAAAGGCAAAGACATTCAATCAAAAAGATTATGTCGAAAAGATAAAAAGGAATATGATTGTATTCGCACTTGGGCCTGCGGGAACCGGAAAGACATATCTTGCCATGGCAATGGCAATAGAAGCTTTCAAAAAGGGCGATGTAAGCAGAATAATCATGACCCGCCCCGCAATCGAGGCAGGCGAAAATTTGGGCTTTCTTCCCGGGGATCTGCAAAGCAAGGTCGACCCTTATTTAAGGCCGCTTTATGATGCGATTTACCAGATAATGGGTGCCGAAAGCTATCTTTCAAACTGCGAAAAAGGGCTTATCGAAGTTGCACCTCTTGCATATATGAGAGGAAGGACCTTAGACAACGCCTTCATAATTTTGGACGAAGCGCAAAACACGACGCCTGCGCAGATGAAAATGTTCCTTACCCGAATCGGGTTCGGCTCAAAGGTTGTGGTGACAGGCGACCCATCGCAAAAAGACCTTCCGTACGGGCAGACTTCGGGGCTTGATGTTGCGATACATGTTCTTGAAGGCATCGAAGATATTGCAATGGCAAGGCTTACAAGCACGGATGTTGTTCGTCACCCGGTTGTGCAAAAAATTGTCGTTGCATACGAAGAATATGAAAAAAAGCAGGCCGAGCGGAAAAATAAGCAGTCGGCAAAACTTCAAAAAAAGGCAGATTAAGACAGCAGATGCTTCCTAAAATGGCAAAAATGTTCTGCCTGGATATGCCTGAAATAAAATATTATTGAAATGAAGATATATATCGAAAACGAAACAAGCATAAGATTTAATTTCCGCGGATATAAAAAGCTTATCGAAATGGTTGCAGAAACCGTGGCAAAGGAAAAGAATATCCCTTCTCGGCTTGAAGTTTGCGTAATGCTTGTTTCGGAAGAAAAAATTAGGCAGATAAACAAGGAAACAAGGAACATCGACAAGGTTACGGATGTTTTGTCGTTTCCGTATTTTGAGTTTGAAGAAGCAGGGGTTTTTAAAGAATCTTTTTTCGGACAGGAAATTTTGGAAAGCAAGGCTGATTCTTCTGCTAAAGCAAAGAAAATAAATTCCGAAAACGAAAATAGTACCGAAAATAACGATTTCGAAGATATGTTTGATATCGAAGAGTGTGAAACAATGCTCGGAGATATCGTGATTTGTGCCGAAAAGGTTGAAAAACAGGCAAAAGCTTACGGCCACAGTCAAAAAAGGGAACTTGCGTTTTTGGTTGTCCACAGCATGCTGCACCTCATAGGTTACGACCATATGAATGATGCAGATGAAAAACGCATGATGAATGAAGCAGAAAAAATAATGAATATTCTGGGCATTACCAGAGAAATATAGAAGTAAAATGGCAGACAGTCAAGGAAACTCCAACTTCATGAGGCAGGGTGCAATTCTTGCGGTATCTTCGATACTTGTAAGGATTATCGGCCTTGTATACAGAATTCCGCTCAATAACATATTGGGCGAGAAGGGCGTTGCATATTATGGAGTCGCATACGATGTATATTCGATACTTCTTCTGCTCTCATCTTACAGTCTGCCGCTTGCGGTTTCAAAAATGATATCCCACCACATGGCATTGAAAGAATACAAA
>CAVHKC010000040.1:0-9378 GCA_963636455.1 Ruthenibacterium lactatiformans | reverse complement strand
GGAAGTTAAGGAAGTCACTCCGATAGGCGCATTCCTTGACTGGGGCTTGGAAAAAGACCTTCTGCTCCCGTACAGAGAACAAAAGGTGAAGGCAGAAAAAGGCGAATTTGTTATTGTCGCTTTGTATATCGACAAAAGCGGAAGACTTGCCGCAACCACATATGTCGAACATTATCTTAAAGGAGATCCTGACGCAAAAAAGAAACAGCTTGCGCTTTTGAAGATGAAAGCCGACTCAGAAAATGTTTATCGAATCATCAAAAAAAGGGGCAGCCGTCTTGATTATGATGACAAGGCAGAACCTGCAACAATCGAAAAAGATTTCTCTATGAGCAAAAATGCGTTTAAAAAAGCGGTTGGGATACTTTATAAAGCAGGAAGAGTAGATTTGAGAAACGGAAAGATATTTTTATTTTGATTTTCTGTATTTATAAAAAGACTTGCCGCCGGCTCAAGGTCAGTTTGTTTATAAAATCCATAGAATTCACAGAATTATTATAAAATTTTCACAAAAAACGGCAAAAAAAACGGCTTTTTCTCTTTTCAAATTGTTACAAATGTTTTACAATACATGAGAATGTCAATTTGAAAAGACGATTCATGTGCAAAATGCCTTATGAGAAGCAAGGCATAAGGCAAAGGTCGGTTAAACGGATTTTCGAAGAGGCATGTTCTGAATATATTTTATGAAAGCGGAAATGAAGAAAAGATTTATGCATGAAGGTAAGGTGGGGTTATGATTTCGAATCAATTGCTTCAAAAAGCGATAGATGAGCTGAAAGAGCTTGCAGGCTCGGAAATGGCTGTTATCGATTTGGACGGTTCGGTTGCGGTAAGGACTTATACAGGAAAAGACGCAAAGTCAGATTCGGTTGTGGAATTTGTGGAATCGTCGGAACAGACCGCAGATGTGGACGGCTTTAAGCTGTTCAGAATAAAAGACGATTATCAGGACAAATATGTTCTTGCGGTGAAGGGAACAAGCAACAATGCGGCACTTATCGGCCGCATGGCAAGGTATCAGCTTGAAACGCTTCTGCTTGCATACAAGGAACGCTTTGACAAGGACAATTTTTTCAGGTCGCTTCTTCTGGATAATCTTATGCTTGTCGATATATATGGCAGGTCTAAGAAACTTCATATAGACGCGGAACTCAGAAGAGCTGTTTATATAATAGAAACAGAAAGCAAGGACCAGGATAATGCAGTCGGAACAATAAGAAATATCTTTGTCGGACATGCCGATGATTTTGTTACGACAATTGACAAGCAGCACACCGTTGTGGTCAAAAAGCTTGAAGAAGGGGAAGAATATGATGTTCTGGAGCGATTCGCAAAACGCATTAATAATGCGCTTAAAAGCGATATAGGCAAAGAAGCCGAAATTGCTTACGGAACAATAGTTTCAGATTTGAAGGAGGTTTCAAAGTCTTACAAGGAAGCCAAGATGGCACTTGAGGTCGGAAGAATCTTCTTTGAAGATAAAAAGATTAACGCATACGTGGATCTGGGGATAGGAAGGCTTATATATCAGCTTCCGATGCCCTTGTGCGAACTTTTCATGAAAGAAATTTTCGGTGAAGGCTCGCCCAGGGATTTTGATGATGAAACGCTCGAGACAATCAATAAATTTCTTGATTGCTCTTTAAATGTATCGGAGACCTCCAGACAGCTGTTTATTCACAGAAACACTCTTGTTTACAGGCTTGACAAGATTCAAAAGACAGTAGGCCTTGACTTGAGGAAGTTCGATGATGCAATAACATTCAAAATCGCGCTTATGGTTTCTCAATACATGCAGTATGTGGAAAATCTTGAGAAAAAATAAACGGAGAGTATCATGATTGTTTTTGAACATGTAACAAAAACATATGAAGACAACAACACACATGCTTTGGATGATGTCAGTCTTCATATAAGACCCGGGGAATTTGTATTTATCGTGGGTGATTCGGGAGCAGGAAAATCGACCTTGTTCAAGCTTCTTACAAGGGAATTAAAGCCCACTTCCGGAGAAATTTTTGTGAACGGAGTTCGTATCGCAAAGATAAAACGCAGAAAAGTTTCCAAACTGAGGAGAGGAATCGGAGTAGTATTCCAGGATTTCAGACTCCTTAAGGACAGAGATGTTTTCGAAAATGTTGCTCTTGCGCAAAGGGCTACGGGAGTGCCTGCGCACAAAATCAAAAAAAATGTAACAGATATTTTGAACCTCGTGGGAATTGCCCAAAAATACAGAAGCAACCCCACGCAGCTTTCAGGCGGTGAACAGCAAAGAGTGGCTCTGGCAAGGGCTTTGGTGAATCACCCGCAGATTCTTTTGGCGGATGAGCCGACAGGTAACCTTGATCCGAGCAATGCAACCGCCATTATGGACATTCTTGATGAAGTAAACAAAATGGGCACAACGGTTGTTGTTGTAACGCACAACCACGAGCTTGTCCGTTCGTTCAACAAGAGGGTTATCAACATCAAAAACGGAATTATCGTAAACGATATTCAGGAAGGAGGACTCGGATATGAAAATTAGTTCCTTCTTCTACAGCCTCGGTCAGGGGCTGAAAAACATCGGCAGGAACAAAGTTTTTTTTCTGGCCTCTGTGGCAACAATTGCGGCATGTATATTCATGATCGGTATGTTTCTTTCGATAATAATGAATTTCAATCACATTCTGAGCGAAGCAAAAGAATCCGTGTGCGTGACAGTTTTCTTTGACAAGGGTCTTGCCGAAGGCGAGATTAATAAAATCGGTGACCAGATCAATGCATGGGATGAAGTTGATTATGTTGAATATACATCGGCAGAACAGGCATGGGCTGATTACAAAGAAAAATATTTCAGCGAATATCCCGAGATGGCAGAAGGCTTTGCGGATGACAACCCACTTGCAGATTCGGCTTCATATTCGGTTTATTTGAAAGACTTGGGAGACCAGTCCGAAATTGTTTCAAGAATCGAAGCGATTGACGGCGTGAGGCAGGTAAACAAATCCGAGGTTACGGCAGGTGCACTTTCCGATTTCGGAACGATTGCTGGAATTGTGTCGCTTGCAATTATTATCGTGCTTTTGGCTGTTTCTGTTTTCCTTATTTCAAATACGATTGTTACCGGTATTACGATGCATAAGGAAGAAATCCACATCATGAAATATGTCGGAGCAACAGACTTTTTTGTAAAGTCACCTTATGTGTTTGAGGGAATTATTATAGGAATTATAGGAGCGATAATCCCGCTTATAATTTTGTTCTTTATATATAAAAAGGCTATTGCATATATCATTACGCAGATGCAGACAATCACATCGGTATTTACTTTCCTTCCGATTCAAAGTGTTTTTGCATATCTTATTCCGCTTGCTCTTGTTATCGGAGCAGGAATCGGTTTTGCGGGAAGTATGATAGCAACAAGCAAACATATAAAGGTTTGATATGAGAAACGCAAAGAAAACAAAAAAAATATTACGAATAGCAACGGCCTTGCTGCTTGTATTTTGCATTGCACTGCCTGTAATGGCTGATTCGCTTGAAGAAAAAAAGGCAGAGCTTGATGATGCAAAAGGAGTGAAGGAACAGCTCGAAAAGGAACTTGAGGAAAGCAAGTCAAAACTTACCGAGCTTCAGGATAACAAGGAAAATCTCATACTTTATATCGACGATATTGAAGAAGACATCGAAGAGGTCCAGACGGTCATCGACGGATATCAAAAAGAAGCTGATGAAAAGCAGGATAAGATTGATGTTTTGAATTCCGAAATTGAAGAAAAAGAAGAAGAAATCGATGAGAAGTATGACAGAATGAAGATGCGCATACAGTATATGTATGAAAATCTTGATGAAAACTACATGATAGATGCGTTGTTTTCTTCAACCTCGTTTGCCGAGATTTTTGAAAAATCGGAGTATCTTGCAAGCCTTTATGATTATGACAAGAAAGCCATGGAGGCAATCGTAAAGCTCAAAGAAGGCGTTGAAGAAAAGAAAGCGGAAGTGGTTGCGGAGCTTGAAGACGTTGAAAGTCTTGTGCAGGCAACGAAAGACCAGCAGGATGTTTTGGCTCAGCTTAAAGCCGTCAGGGAAGAAGAACTTGCGAATGTGGAAGCAATGATGAAGCAGGAGCAGGAGATGATTAAGTCCATCAATTCCGAGATAGACAAGCAGAAGGACGAAATCAACAAACTGACGAGAGAATACAATGCGGCTGCGGTAGGCGGCGGCGGATATGTTTATACAGGCGGAGAATTTTTGTGGCCGCTTCCGTCACCTTATCTTGCAGACCATATTTCTTCCGGATACGGATACAGAGAAGGCACATATTCGGGCTTCCATGACGGAATTGACATTTGGGCAAATGCCGGAACACCGATATATGCAGTGCTTGACGGAGTTGTTGTGGCATCCTATTATTCGGATTCTGCCGGAAACTTCACAATTATATATCACGGCGGAAATCTTTATACTGAATATATGCACCAGTCCGAAAGATATGTTTCGGCAGGCGACAAGGTGACGCAAGGGCAGACAATAGGCTTGGTGGGAAGCACCGGATGGTCGACAGGTGCACACCTTCACATCGGTGTGGTTGTTTCGTCAAGCGGATATAATTACAATAACAGGGTAGATCCCTCACCTTACTTGGGGCTTGGCTGAAAATAAATGCCGCTTCTGAATTTGCGGCACAGTAACAGGCAATAAAGGTATGATGATTTTATTTGAAGTCATCAAAAAAACAATGAAACGTGAAATTGAAAAAGGAATTTCCTTGAAGGAGAAAACCATGAAAAAACTACTGAAGATAATTGTTGCGGCAGTTTTGGCAGTGAGTTTGGCAGTGCCGGTTTTTGGCGGAGTTGCGGATGATTTAAACGATGCCACCGACCGTCAGAAGGAATTGGAACAGGAAGTTTCCGACAGTCAGTCAAAACTGGAAGAACTTAAAAAAAGCAAAGATTCAATCGAAAAACGAATTGCGGAAATAGATTCGCAGATTGAAGATGTCAATGCCACAATCGAAAAATATCAGGCAGAGGCAGACACTCTTGGTACAGAGATTGATAAGCTTGAAACACAAATCGAAGAAAAAGAAGATGAAATTCAGGAAAAATACGAAAAGATGAAGGTTCGTATCAAATACATGTACGAGAACATGGATGCGGATTATCTTGAAGCAATCTTTTCTTCGACAAGCATAGGCGAATTCTTCCAAAAGGTTCAATATATTGCGTCCATAAATACTTATGACAGAACCATGATGGAAAAAATTGCCGTAATCAAAGATGAAATCGAAGACGACAAGTCGGATGTCGAAGACAAGCTTGCAACGGTAAACGACCTTAAGGGGGCGCAGGAAGAACAAAAAGTTGTCTTGAACGATCTGGAAGCTCTCAAACAGACAGAACTTGAAAATACAGAAGCTGCAATCGTTGCAGAAATTGCAGAAATAGAAGCATTGAATCAGATGCTTGAAGAAAATGCGGCAGAGATTGATTCGCTGTCCAAGCAATATGACGAAATGATTGCAGAGCAGAAAAGGCAGCAGGAACAAAACAATTCCGGCGGTGATTCCGGCGACAATTCCGGCGGCAATTCAGGCAGCGGAGAAGTTGTAATTCCCACAGGCGACTGGATATGGCCCCTTCCCGGATACACATATATTTCTTCGGGCTTTGGTGAAAGAGACGGAGGATTCCACGAAGGAATCGATATACCGGCTCCGGAAGGAACAACCGTTATTGCTGTTGACAGCGGACAGGTTGTTATGGCAAGGTGGGGCGCAACGGACGACACGGGTCTTTATGTTGTAATCTACCACGGCGACGGCGTATATTCAGAATATATGCACCTGAGCAACATTTATGTCAGTGCGGGACAGGTTGTGTCGCAGGGAGAGTCGATAGGTGCTGTAGGAAATACCGGACAGTCATACGGAGCGCATCTGCATTTGAGCAAAGGTTTGGGCTCATCATACTGGCTTAACAGGGTAGCACCGTTTTAGGGGATATAAAAATGGAAAGAAACGAAAATAATTTTAATCAATACAATCAAGCGCCGCAGAATCAAAACAATTCGGGCGTAAACGGTTACAATCCGCAAAATAGCTGTAATTACGGCAATAATTTCAACGGCGGAAATTATAACAATTACAACAATAATTATGGAAATTATAACGGGGGCGCAAACGGCCGGCCGCCCATGCCTCCCAATCAAAAGAAACCGAAAACAAGGTTTGGACTCGGAATTCTTGTCGGCATTTTGATAATGGTTGTTGCTGTCGGCGCATTTGTTACGATTTATAGCATCACATTACGAAATTCCAAAAGCATTTCAACGGATTACGAAGAAAAGCTTGAACTGATTTCGCAATATTTGGATCAGTATTACATCGGTGAAGTTGATTCAAAAGAACTAACGGATTCGCTTGCCGCAGGGCTCCTTTCAGGCATAGACGATAAATATGCGGCTTATTATGATGCAGAAGAATTTTCAGCACTTATGGAATCAGTAAGCGGAAATTATGCGGGCATCGGAGTCAGCATAGTGATGAATGAGAACAATGAAATCGAAGTCTACAAAGTGTTCAAGGATTCACCTGCACAAAAGGCAGGAATAAAGGTAAAAGATGTCATTGTTAAAGCAGCAGGCCAGGAAAATTTTGAGAGCCTTGACGACCTTGTGGCTGTTGTCAAAGGAGACGAAGGCACAACTGTTGACATCACCGTAAGGCGTGATGACGGAGAACACACATTCACCGTTGAAAGAGCACAAGTTTCGATGGATACTGTTGAATACAAGATGCTTGAAAATAAGATCGGATATATCGCAATCTCGGAATTTGACACTGTAACGACAGATCAGTTTAACGATGCGCTTGACGACCTTGAAAAGCAAGGCATGACATCTGTAATACTTGATTTGAGAAACAACCCCGGCGGTGAATATGATACTGTTGTTGCCATGGCAGACAGGGTTTTGCCCGAAGGGAAAATAATCTCTACCGAAGATAAATCGGGAAATATAAAGACCGAATATTCGGATGAAGAAAACAAGCTTGATATTCCTTGCGTTGTTTTGGTAAACGGAAACAGTGCTTCGGCAGCAGAGGTTTTCACAGGTGCTCTTCAGGATCACGGAGTGGCAACTGTCATAGGCGAAACGACATACGGCAAAGGCGTTGTGCAAAGCATCTTCCAGTTAAGCGATGGCTCTGGCATGAAGTTTACGACAGAAAAGTACTACACTCCGAACGGAAGGGATATAAACGGTGTCGGAATCACGCCTGATATAGAAGTTTCGCTTCCGGAGGATGCGTATGCAGACGGCGTCCTTGACGAGGATGAAGATACGCAGCTGCAGGCTGCAATAGAGGCTTTGTCGCTGGCATAATTTTACATCGGGGAGATATTTGATGTTCAGAGGGGCTGACGGAAAGAAGAATTTATTAAAGATAATGGGAGTTATCCTTGTTTGTCTTGCAATTTTGCTTGCTTTTAGGGCATTAATAGACAAAAAGTCCGAAGGAAAGCCAACAACAGGGACGACAATCGAAAATGTTATCACAAAGAACAGTGTTTCGATTCCTGAGTTTGACGGCGAAACCTATGTTATGGAAATAAACGGAAATGAACCGTTTTTCACGGATGATGAGATAACAAACGAGTACTTCCTCGAGCTTTCCGATTTTGACGAAAATTCGCGAGCTCAGACTGCATGGATGTGTGCGGATGAAGCGCATATCAGAACCGAAGAAAGGGACAGCGACCTTTCAAAGTTAGAGCCTTCGGGCTGGAAAAAGAATGCGATATATCAAAGAAGCCATCTTCTCATGTGGAAGCTTTCGGGACCCGATGATCTGAAAAATCTGATCACAGGTACTGAATATTTCAATCAAACCGGAATGCTGCAGTATGAAGAGCAGGTCACGGCATATCTTTGGGATAATGAGAAAAACCATGTGATGTACCGAGTGACGCCTTATTACATCGGGACCGAGAAAGTCGCAAGAGGCGTGCTCATGGAAGCATATTCGGTCGAAGATAACGGCAAGCTGCATTTCTGCGTTTTTGTATACAATGCACAGCCCGACACCGTGATTGAATATGATTCCGGAGTCTATCACGAAGATAAGTACAGCAAAGAAACGCTCGAAAATGCAGCATAGCAATTAAGCACGTAGCCCTCGAGATTTTCTCGGGGGCTTATTTTTTTATATATACTTTAACCAAATGCCTGTGGCTCATATTTTCGTTTAGCAAAGTAAATTCATATTTAATTAAGATCTCTGCATCGTCTTTAATCCTCAATTCTTTCGCGAATTTTTCTATATATGCGACAATCTCCTGGTTCGAGCCCCAAAATTCTGCGCTGTAATATGTTCCTTTGCAGCACTTGCAGGATGCTTTGCCTAATTCGACTTTTTCTATCAGCGGAAGTTCGTATTTTTTCATACTGCCGTCAGATGAATATCCGAACGACTGATATTCCCTTCCTTCGGGCGACATTGCTTCCAAAGCATCGTGCAGGTGATAAATCTCCCATTGCTCGATTTTCGCTGCTTCTTTAATCGAATCGGGAGCCAACGGAATTTCATGCAGTTCGCATGAAGCTATGGTATAGATATTTATGTACAGCTCTTCTTCTTTAATAAAATTTCCATCTATGCCGCTTGAATCAGAGGATTTGTTTGATTCTTCAAGTGTCGCTATGCGGTCGAACAAATCAAGCATTGAAGCGGTATATTCAATTTGTTTTTCCAGTTCTTCTTTTTGGATTTTCAGATGTTCGTTTGCTTGCTGCATGAGCTTGTGATATTCGCTTATATTATCGGAGCTGTAGGCAGCTTTTAATTCCTTAAGAGGAATGCCCGTATATTTTCCAAGCATAATCATCTTCAGAAATATAATCTGTTCGGGCAGATAATATCTGTAATTGTTTGCCGGATTGACATACGGCTTTAAAAGCCCGATTTTATCGTAATATCTGAGCGTGTCGATTGATATCTGAAATGATTTGCTCAGTTCGCCGATTCTTATCAAAGTGTTCATATTAACTTCTCTTTTGTATATTTTTTATACAATTTTCTATTCTGAATGTACATTGTTTCCAAAATTATTTTTTTGAATTTGGGTCTATTGACCCTTGAGCTACTCCATGGTTTATAAATCAAATTATAGTAAAAAGCAACAGATTTGCAAATGAAAAAGACAAGAATTTTGGTACATCTGTTGACGGCAGACAATCGTTTTACATTAAAAAATCAAACTCTGTAAGAAACGATGGGATTGATTTGAAAGAAAGGAAGAAAAATGAATCAGACAAAGTATCCGAATCTGTTAACACCATGGAAGGTCAGCGATACGATCACTCTTAAAAACAGAATTACAG
>CAVHKC010000039.1:0-9439 GCA_963636455.1 Ruthenibacterium lactatiformans | reverse complement strand
GTCCTTTCTTCTGCTATATATTTGTGATTAATTTCTCTTACGGTTATTTAAGAAACATCCCCTCCCCGCCGTCAGACCGGATAATGGTACAGCTTCGAATTTTCTCCCGTCAATTTCACGGGCAGCTCTGACCCGGGCATATTCCTTACAATTAGTTTATTAAACCTGTAACATTAATCATATGTATAAATTAAAATTTACTTAACCACTATATTCACGATTTTCTTCGGAACATAGATTTCTTTTACAATATTTCCCGTAAGCTTGCCTGCAAGTGCTTCTTTTGCCATCGCAATTGCTGTTTCCTTTTCGACTTCTGCCGGTGCGTGGATTACGCATTTGACTTTTCCGTTTACAGAAACTGCAATTTCAATTTCGTCGTCCTTCATGAGATTTTCATCATATGAGGGCCAGCCTGCCTCCGGGCCGAACACGCTTCCTTCGTGGCCGTATGCACTCCAAAGTTCTTCTGAAATGTGCGGTGCAAACGGTGCAAGCAGCCTGATATAGGTTTCGATTGTTTCCTTATCTACGCCGCCGTTTTCTTTTGCAAGATTTATCAGATTGTTGTTATGCTCCATAAATCCGCTGATAACGGTGTTGAGGCTGAAGCTTTCAAGGCGTCTTGTTATATCATAAGATAGCTTGTTTCTTTCTTTTATCATTTCCTTTGTCGCTTTGACATCGGTCTCAAGGCTTGAAAGCGCAAGATTGTAGAAGCGGCAGAGGAATCTGTATACACCGTCTATTCCTCTGTCATCCCACTCGGAATCAAGCTCGGGAGGACCCACAAAAAGCTCGTAGATTCTCAAAGAATCGCAGCCGTAATCCCTCACAAGTTCATCGGGTGAAACGACATTTCCCTTTGACTTGCTCATTTTTGCGCCGTCTTTTGTTATCATTCCCTGATTGAAAAGCTTTTTGAACGGCTCGTTAAAATCGATAACTCCGATGTCCGACAAAAACTTCGTGTAGAATCTCGAATAAAGCAGGTGCAAAACTGCATGCTCGACACCTCCGATATACATATCAACCGGAAGATATTTGTCTGCCTTTTCTCTGTCTACAAGTGCCTTGTCGTTATGCGGATCAACATATCTTAAGAAATACCATGAAGACCCTGCCCACTGAGGCATTGTATTTGTTTCCCTTTTGGCTTTTGCTCCGCATTTGGGGCAGGTCGTGTTGACCCAGTCTTCTATTGCGGCAAGCGGGCTTTCCCCTGTGCCTGTCGGCTCGTATTTTTCAACCTCCGGAAGCCTCAAAGGAAGTTCTTCTTCCGGAACGGCAACTGCACCGCAGTGCGGGCAATGAACGATGGGAATCGGTTCGCCCCAATATCTTTGGCGTGAAAATACCCAGTCTCTCAATTTGTAATTGACCTTTTTCTTGCCTATTCCTTTTTCTTCTATTTCGGCAGGCGCATTTGCCTTAAGCTCGTCTGAATTTCTTCCGTTCCATTCACCCGAATTTATCACAATGCCTGGCTGTGTGTATGCTTTTTCAATGGTTTCCTGTTCTTTTCCTTCCGGTGCAATAACCTGAACAATAGGAAGATTGTATTTCTTTGCAAATTCAAAATCCCTGTCGTCATGTGCCGGAACACACATGATTGCGCCTGTTCCGTAATCGGCAAGAACATAATCCGCAAGCCAAATCGGAACTTTCTCGTTGTTTAACGGATTTATTGCATAACTTCCCGTGAACACGCCTGTTTTTTCTTTGTCCTGAAGCCTGTCGACAGAAGATTTTGTGCTTGTTTTGTAGATATAAGCTTCGACTTCTTCTTTCATTTCAGGCGCCGCAATCTTTGATGCCAGCTCATGCTCCGGCGCAAGAACCATGAAAGTTGCTCCGAAAAGTGTATCCGGCCTTGTTGTATATACTGTAATCGACTCGTCTGAGCCGCAAATCTTGAAATCAATTTCTGCGCCATAGGATTTTCCAATCCAGTCAGACTGCATTTTCACAACCTTTTCAGGCCAGTCAAGTGTTTTAAGATCGTCAAGAAGCCTGTCTGCATATGCCGTGATCTTAAGCATCCACTGCTTGAGATTCTTCTTTGTGACTTCCGCTCCGCAGCGTTCGCATTTTCCGTCAACGACCTCTTCGTTTGCAAGGCCTGTCTTGCAGCTCGGGCACCAGTTTATGGGCATTTCCTTTTCATAAGCCAAGCCTTTTTTGAACATCTGGACAAAGATCCACTGAGTCCACTTGTAAAATGCAGGGTCCGTTGTGTTGACTTCCCTGTCCCAGTCATATATTGCCGCAATCTGGTTTATCTGACGCTTTATGTTTTCAACATTCGAAGCCGTTGAAACACTGGGATGAATTCCCATCTTTATGGCATAATTTTCGGCAGGAAGCCCGAATGCATCCCAGCCCATGGGGTGAATGAGATAGTAGCCCTGCATAAGCTTGTATCTGCTCCATACATCGGAAATTACATAACCTCTCCAGTGTCCGACATGCAGGCCCGACCCCGAAGGATAAGGGAACATATCCAGACAATAATATTTCTCTTTTTTGCCGTCATCTGTATTAACGGGATTTTCTTCCCAGATTTTTCTCCATTTTTTTTCGATTTCTTTATGATTGTAAGTTGCTTTCATATTCGCCTCCGAACGAATTTGGGTTTTTAATTTTTTACATACACGGCTATATTATCACCAACGCCTTTATCTATCAACAAAATTCGTTTATAACGACGGCTTTCCACTTAAGCTAACAGCCCCGAAAAAAGAATTTCTTCCTTTTGCGGGGCTGTTGATGTTTAAAGTCTTGTTTTTTAAGCTTTCTTTCGTTTGCTGTAAACTGCAATTCCTGCAAGGCATCCGCCTGAAAGAACAAACAAAATCAAAAGCATTCCTGTCTGTGATTCATCACCTGTGTTTACAACATCGCTTGCCTGGGTTGTTCCCTGTGTAGCATCCGATCCCGATGTCGGTGTGTCGGGTGTATCCGGTGTATTCGGCTTATCCGGCGTATCGGGTGTTTCCGGAGTTTCAGGTGTTTCCGGCGTTTCAGGTGTCTCCGGCTCTTCCGGTGTCTCCGGCTCTTCCGGTGTTTCCGGCTCGTCCGGTGTCTCCGGCTCGTCCGGTGTTTCCGGCTCTTCTTCAATCGTGTAGACAAACTCTGCAATGTCGCTGCTTATCATACCCTCTTTGACCGCAACTGCCTTGAGTGTTGAAGTTTCCGTAATCTCAATCATTCTGCCGTCATAAAGAGTGCTCTGTGCTGTAGGGTCCGTGCCGTCCAGTGTATAATAAATATCAGCACCTTCCGTTTCGGTAACAAGATAAACATCCTGTGCTTCCTTGTATGTGGCCGCAGGAACCGATGCCTGAACCGTTCCTGCCTTCAGTGCAGCCGAAACATTGATTTTGACCGTAACTTCCGTGCTTACTTCATTTAAGTCAATCTCTTCGGGGACATCAACAGTTCCCTTGACCGTGAAGCTTTGTGCCTCATAACTGTTTTTGTCAAAACCGCTCGGAATTTCCCAGGTTATGTCTGCCAAAACCTTTTCGCCGTTTTCAAGGACAAGTTCTGCTTCTTTGGGAAGGTTCCAAACATTTTCCGTTTCGCTTGCTGCCTCTTGTTTCTTCTGAAGCGTGTAAGCTTCTTCATAACTTAAAGCTATATCTTCAGGCGTTGTTATTTCGGTCAGCTTAACTTTTCTTGTTTCAGGGAAGATAACAGCAATATATGTCTTGCCATCTTCGCTGTCATAAGCCATTGCTACAGCACCACTGTCTTTTCCGTTGACATAAAGCACCGGATTTTGCGCAAGCTGATATTTGACATTATCCGCAACCATGCCGCTCTTCAAGACTAAAACGGTTCCGTAAGACATACTGTAATCTGCAATGCCGCTTTCGGATTCCGGGAACCACGTAAGCTCAAGCGTTCCGTCGTCTGCTCCCTCAAAATAAGCCGTCACATCCTTGTAGAAATCTGCTCCTGCAATCTTTGCTTCTATCTTATCAACATTTTGTGCAAGTGCCTTTCCTGCTTCGGGAGCAGCCATCGTAAAGTTAAGCTCGGATATTACAGGTGTATATACAGCCTCCAAATTGAGGTCTGCCGTAAGTTCCGAAATTGCAAGCGTACTTGACTTGGCATCCCATGTGCTTGTGTCATAACCTGCTTTTTTTGCTTCCGAAAAATCCCAGTGGTCAAAGACGCGGCCTTCTTCGCTCGGTGCCGTAATCGTAAGAGATGTCCATTTCTCGTACTGAGCCTGGCTTGTCTTTTCCCATTTCGTAGTGCCTGTATCCGTGCTTGTAACCTTAACTGTTACCGGCTGAATATCATCCAAGATATAGAAGTAATATGCATGCTCGGATTCAATACCGTTCTTTTCTGCCCAGATTTCCACCTCGTAAATACGCTGATCGTCCGCCTTGCAGGAAAGTGTGATACCGTCTTCATAATCCTGCTCTTCGCCGTCAATCCACTCATCATCGCACTGACTTAAGATGTATTTGATCTGTGCACCCTCGGTTTCACAAGAAGCACTTATATTAAGTTTTCCGTCCTGAATCATCGAAGCCTCATCCCTTGTGCTGTAGGTGCCCTCACCCGGCGTAAGCTTCGGCTGTTCAACAAACTTTACTGTATTATCCACGGTATAGTAATATGTCACTTGCTCAGAGACTAAAATTTCCTCAGGTTCATTGTCATCATATTTGCAAGCATAGGCGGTTACGACAAAAGTTTGCCTGCTGTTTTCACCTGCCGAAAGCGTCAATGCAGCACTTTGGCCTTCGCTTTCCTGCCATGCCAAGGCATCGGCTTCTTCGACTTTGCCAAACTTGTATTTTATCTTTGCGCCTTCCGTGCTTGTGGCAAGTGTAACATTGATGCTTTCCTGCTCATAAGCTTTGTCTTCTGCCGAGGTCTGATCTGTGCTTCCCACAGGCGCAAAGACAGGTGCGGCAGGCGCTTCAGTCGGAATGTCCACATAAACTGTAACCTTCAGTTTCTTGCCATTTGAATTTACATTTTCATCCGACTTAAGTGCTATTTCCGCGCTTCCCGACTTGATGAAGTTATCCTCAATCACAAGCTGGTAATCGACATTTTCTTTATCTGTTTCCAAAAGGTAATATGAACCGTCCTGCAGGAAGGTTTCTGCATAATCGGGAAGGTACTGTTTAAGTTCGCTTTGTGTGGTTCCCTCAGGCACATGAACAAAAGCTTCCGTAACCTCACTGACTTTTGCCTTTCCGGTCACATTTATATTGACCTTCACCTTGACCTCATCCGGATTTTGAAGCGTATCGGGACAAATCAGGCTAAGCTCAACTGTCTTTGGCAAAGTTATATCATCCGGACTCTTTACTTTGTCTGTATTGGGGTCTGTAATTTTCCAGTCGCTCCATGTCCAGGCGTAAATCTGAGTAAGGTCAGTATTTAAAGTAACTCTGTTTCCGTCTTCTGTTTCGCAGACAACGCTCTTAGGCAGGCAGTCAGTTGCTTCTTTACTGCTCATTCCTTCGCTAAGGTTAATATCAACTGCAGCTGCCGACTTGATCTTTGCCTTGTCTGTTGTAACGGATTTTGACTTCATCACAAGGCTTCCGTTTTCATCGACAGTTATCGAATCAGTGCTTGTCTGACCATCTCCTTCAAAGCTTACCTTGTAGGTTTCGCATTCATCCGAGTAATAAATAGAATTGAACACATGCTTGTCATAGGTGCTTTCGTTTATGCTTGCACGAACAACATAGCTTGTATTGTATTCGGCATTTCCTCCTGCCCAGGTTTCGGTGCCGTCTTCTGTCACCTTATACCATGTAAGCAGAACATTTTCTATTTTATCGTTATAGCTTGCACCGCTGCCTTCTCCTGAAAGATTCGGATTATGCAGCAAAAGCGTTGCCGTTGCCGGAAGCTTCTGTCCTGCCACGGGCTTGGTAACCACAAGCTCAGCCGCATCGATGTAAGAAATGTATTCAGCAGAAAGCTTCACATCGTTGCCCGGCATGCTGAAAGTAATAAGCGGGCTGTACTCGTCTTTGATAACCGCATCGATATTTGAAAGACCTGTCGTTTCGCTCTTGTTCCAGCATCTGAACCGCTTGTCTTTGCTGAATGCAGCCGCATTGACTGTAACTTCCTTGTTTTGCGCATAGCGAGTATTTCCGTCGCCGTTTACTGTTACAAGATACTCCAACGCACTCTTTCTTTGCCAAAGCTCGTTATCCTTGCTTACATAGCCCAAATGATAGCTGCTTCCGCCAAGATCATGGAAAAATGTGCCTTCTATATAGTTTGTAAGGTCCTGAACAACACAGCGTTCCTCGGAAGAGTCGGTTCTGATGCCGACGCTTGAGCCTGCATCCACATTTCCTTTGATATATGATTTGCGGGGCCAGTCCTTAACAAGGAAAACATCGTCATAATTGCTTTTATCGCTTCCGCGGTAGTTGTTTTTGACGATAAGCTTGCCTTTGGCAAATACATCATATCTTACTGTGCAGTATATGCCGCCGCCTTCTTGTCCCGTGCAGTTGTCTGTGATTGTGCAGTTGTTTATGCATGCATAGCTGTCATTAATTAAAATTGCACCGCCGTTTCCTTCCGACTTGTTGTTTGTCATGGTGCAGTTGCTTACTGTTGCATTGCTGCCGTTTATATAGACAGCCGCTCCGTTGCCTGCTGTTTCGTTGTCTTTGAATGTGCAGTTGTTAACTGTCACATGGTCCTTTTCTATGCGGACCGAGCAGCCCAAACTTGTGCTTTTGTTTTTTTTGAAAGTACAGTCTTCTATTGTGATATTCTTCTGATAGACCTGAACTCCATAGGCATTGCCTTCAAATTTTAGACCTGAAATGCTTCCGGAATTATCCCCGCTTACGCTGTCAAGATGGACTGCCGTTGTGCATCCGGCAAACAATCCCGTGCCGTCGCCGTAAAGTTTGAAATTCGTTCTGTTAAAATAAATACCGTCGCCGTAATTGCTGTATAAGGTGGCATTTCCGTTAAATTCCGAATTGTTGTACATGTAGATTTCGGTTGATGCACCGTCAGAAAACAAACCGCCGCCGTAGCCGCCTGAGTTCCAGAGCAAAATGCTTTTTGACTCGGCAGCATTATAATCCACCTTTGCCTGATTATCCATGGTGATCTTACAGCCATTTTCGCTTGCGCAAATGGCACCGCCGTTTGCCGAATAAGCACGGTTTCCTGCAACAGCCACATTGTCAAGCTTGAGCGTTGACCCTGCTTTCATTTCGAAGGCTCCGCCTGTGTTTGTGCTGTTGCCTCCCGTAACAAGGCCGCCGCTTGTTATTTTGCCGTTCTCGCTTGCAATACTGCTGGACGAGTAATAATACTGTTTGCAGTTAAATTCAACCTGAGAGGGCAAATCATCATCTTCCTCGCCTTCTATTGGCACTGCTCCGCCAATCAGATTCAGTGTTGAATTGCTGTTTAAGGTGAAGCAGCCGCCGCTTTTTACAGCTTCGGAAAGATCACGATAAATCTTGTGATTGTTCATCCTTATGGTAGCCTCGGTATTGCTATCCAGTGTCAGCATTCCGGAAAGCTTCCAATCGGTATTCATGACGATTTCCGTTCCTTCTTTTGCGGCATTCCATGCTTCCTCAACGCTGTAATACTCGTTGTCTTCCCACTGGTAGTCATATGCTACCGGCTCATCCGCATAAACATTAACCGGTTCAAGAACTATCATGCCGAAAATTCCCAAAACCAGCGCCGCCAAAAATGTCAGATACAGCTTGACTTTTTGCAATGTTTTTTCCTCCTTTATGTTAAAGAAATCATAGTTTTCTTTTAAAAATCTTCAAAATTTCCCGAGGAATTATAACATAACAAAACTGTGAATTTCACCAATAAATTTATGAAGTTTTTGCAAATTTACTGTAAACAAATTTACCGTATTTTCTTTTCCTGATTTTCCTTCTTTTTCATTGCAAGAAGAACAGCAATTCCCGCTGCCGCAGATATGGCAGCACAGATATGACCCGGATGAATCACTGTCGAATGTTCGGGGATCCTCACCCACTCAATCAAAAATCTGAAAATTCCGTAAGCGATCATATATATCGGAAACATTCTGCCGTTCGTATTTTCTTTTCTGACCTTGAAGGCGATAATAAAAAGCATCACCAAATTAAAGGCAATCTCAAGCTCCCTTACAGGCCAAAGGAATGTGTGAGAGCCAAAGAAAAACGTGCCTTGGCAGCACCCGTATATAATGCAGTTTATGCGGCCGCAGATCATTGTGAAAATGAGGCATACAGTCAAAGTATCAAACATCAAAGCCGCACTTCGTTTTATTATTTTGGAAATTATATAAATAAAAAGGGGCATGATGAATATCGCACCGAAAAGGCTCATGCCCGAAAATCTCGAAAAATCCCAATGCTCGATTACACAGAAAATTTTTATGCTGAATACTCCGCAAACAGCCGTTGCCGCCGTAAGCGCCGCCGTCTGCAAAACCGTAAGCTGCAGGCGGTCGTTTGAAAATCTGAGCCACAAAAAAATAAAGACCAGAGCAATGACCCCTAAGAAATATGTTGCATTATCCGTTATCCATTGCGAAGCAGACATATATCAATCCTTCAGTGCCGTCTTTTGATTGTCCGACACGCCCTCAGAAGTTTCTTTTTTGAAAAGAATCTTTGCCGTAAGAACCATGACTTTTATATCAAGATGCACGCTGTAATTTTGGATATATGTCAAATCAAGCCTCAATTTATTGTAAGGCGTTGTATTATATTTCCCGTAAACCTGAGCATATCCCGTAAGGCCGCCCTTAACCTTCAGGCGGTATCTGAATTCAGGCACATTTTTGATGTAATCATCCATAATCTCGGGGCGCTCAGGCCTCGGGCCCACAATCGACATTTCTCCGCGGAAAACATTGAAAAGCTGCGGGAGCTCATCCAAATGCATTCTTCTTAAGACTTTTCCGGATTTTGTGACCCTGTCGTCACCTGCCTTCATAAGCTGAGCACCGTCCTTTTCGGCATCGACTCTCATGCTTCTGAATTTGATTATTTTGAAAATTTTTCCGTCTCTTGTAAGGCGGTTCTGTTTAAAAAAGACCGGCCCATTATCATCTGCCTTTATGATAATTGCGATGATAAGCATGGGTATTGCGGCGATTATGATTGCAATGCCCGAAACAACAATATCCATTGTACGCTTCAGCATTTTTTGTTCAAAAGAAAGCCCGTAATTTCTCGAAAGAAGAACAGGCGTATCGAAGATATGTATCTCGTCTGCGCTTCTTATGATGATATCCGTTATCTTGGGGAGCATGTAAATGCGCTTGTCAAGTGCATAGCAATATTTCAAAACATCGTTCCTCTTCTCTGCCGGAACATCCGAAATAACGACTGCATCGCACTTGTCTATATATTCTTTGATTTTTTCAAGCCCGAGATTTATATTGACAGCT
>CAVHKC010000038.1:5684-9493 GCA_963636455.1 Ruthenibacterium lactatiformans | reverse complement strand
ACTCCGCTTGTGGGAAATGCACTTCCGGGAAAACTTTCGGACTGCTCCGACAAAAATCCCGAAAACTGCGAGATATTTATAGTCGAGGGAGATTCCGCCGGCGGCTCTGCAAAGAAAGCCCGTATCAGAAAGACACAGGCTATACTTCCGCTTCGCGGTAAAATTCTGAATGTAGAAAAAGCAAGAGAAGACAGAATTTTGGGAAATGCCGAAATAAGAACGATGATTACTGCATTCGGAACGGGTATTCATGAAGATTTTGACATTTCAAAACTCAGGTATCATAAAATAATAATTATGACCGATGCCGATGTGGACGGAGCTCATATTGCAACGCTTCTTCTGACATTTTTCTATCGCTTTATGCCGGAGCTTATAAGGGGCGGATATGTTTATCTTGCAAAACCCCCGCTTTATCAGGTTACGAGAAATAAAAAACAATATTATGCATACAGTGATGAGGAACTTAAACAAGTAATTCAGGACCTCGGAGGAGACAGCAAGCAAAATATCATACAAAGATACAAGGGTCTCGGAGAAATGGATGCAAGCCAGCTGTGGGAAACAACCATGGATCCAGAACACCGTATTCTTGAAAAGGTTATGATAGACGAAGATAATCCGCAGGAACTGGATTTGACATTTACAACACTTATGGGCGATGAGGTTGAGCCGAGAAGGGAATTTATTGAACTCAACGCAAAATATGCCACAAATATAGATATTTAATATCAAAAAAACGCAGAAGGGAACGGACTTTTATTCAAAAGTCTGAGAAAAGTTGAAGGAACATATGGACGAACATATTTTTGACAAAATAGAGGAAATAGATCTTAAAGACAAGATGGAAACCTCTTATATTGATTATGCGATGAGCGTTATTGCGGCAAGGGCGCTTCCTGATGTGCGGGACGGCCTTAAGCCTGTGCAGAGAAGAGTTCTTTACGCAATGAAGCAGCTGGGAAACACGCCGGACAAGCCGCACCGTAAATGCGCACGTATCGTCGGCGATACCATGGGTAAATTTCACCCGCACGGCGACAGCTCCATCTACGGAGCACTTGTAAACATGGCGCAGGAATGGTCCACAAGGTATCCGCTTGTCGACGGTCACGGAAACTTCGGTTCGGAAGACGGTGACGGACCTGCCGCAATGAGATATACAGAAGCAAGACTTTCCAAAATTTCCATGGAAATGATTGCTGATATCGACAAGAACACAGTTGACATGATACCGAACTTTGACGGTGAAGAAACAGAACCGGTTGTTCTTCCTTCCCGCTATCCCAATCTTCTTGCAAACGGAACCACGGGTATTGCGGTCGGAATGGCAACAAACATACCGCCTCATAACCTCGGTGAAATCACGGACGCCGTTGTTAAAATAATTGACGACAAGGTTGCAGACTGCGAAACCACGGTCGATGATGTAATACAAATCGTGAAAGGACCGGATTTTCCGACAGGTGCAACAATTCTCGGAAGAAAGGGAATTGAAGAAGCCTACAGAACAGGACGCGGAAAAATAAAAATGCGCGCCGTCACGGAAATCGAAACAATGGACAACGGCAAAAGCCGCATTGTTGTCACGGAATTTCCTTATCTTGTAAACAAAGCGAGGGTTTCCGAAAAGATAGCCGAACTTGTCAAAGAGAAAAAAATTGACGGAATCGTTGACATAAGGGACGAGTCCGACCAGACAGGAATCCGCTTTGTTGTTGAATTAAGAAGAGATGCCAACGCAAATGTTATCTTAAATCAGCTTTACAAACATACACAGCTTCAGGACAGCTTCGGTGTCATTATGCTTGCGTTAAACCGCAATCAGCCGAAGGTTTTCAATCTTTTGGAAATGCTTAAGGCTTATCTTGAGCATCAGGAAGATGTTGTCACAAGAAGGACGAAATTTGACCTTAACAAGGCAGAAGAAAGAGAACATATTATCGAAGGCCTTTTGGTTGCTCTTGATAACATCGACGAGGTTATCAAGCTTATAAGGGCAAGCCAAACGACAGCAGAAGCAAAAGCGGCACTGCAGGAAAGATTCGACCTTTCAGAAGCGCAGGCACAGGCAATCGTCGATATGAGGCTGCGTGCTCTTACAGGACTTGAAAGGGAAAAGCTTGAAGAAGAACAAAAAGAACTTTTGGAAAAAATAAAATTCTTCAAGGAAATATTGGGTGATGAGAAGAAACTCTTGGGAGTTGTGAAAGAAGAACTTCTTGAACTCAAAGAAAAATATGCGGATGAAAGAAGAACAAAAATCGGCATAGATGACGGAGACTTTGAGGACGAAGACCTTATTCCTGAAGAAAATACCGTGATTACGATGACAAAATTGGGTTATATAAAGAGGATGTCACCTGATACGTTCAAGGCGCAGAATCGCGGCGGCAAGGGAATCAAGGGAATGCAGACACTTGATGAGGATGTGACTGAAAGAATGTTTGTCACAACTACTCATCATAATATCCTTTTCTTCACAAGCAAAGGAAGAGTGTATCAGATGAAGGGATATCAGATTCCCGAAGCTTCAAGAACCGCAAGAGGAACGGCAATTGTCAACCTTCTTCAGCTCCAGCCCGATGAAAAGATTGCGGCTGCCATGGCGGTTGAAAAATTTGAGGGCGCAAAGAACCTCATTATGGCAACAAAGGGCGGAATGATAAAGAAAACCGAACTGACGGAATATGCAAATATCCGCCAGAAGGGAATCATTGCCATTTCACTCAGAGAAGATGATGAGCTTATCGATGTGGAAATGACAACAGGCAAGCGGGAAATTCTTCTTATTACGAAAAAAGGACAAAGCATCCGTTTCAATGAATCAGAAGTCAGAGCAACGGGCAGAGGTTCCATGGGTGTTACCGGAATGAGATTCAGCGAAAAAGATGATGAAGTTATCTCCATGCAGCTTGATATAAAGGGCGAATATATTATGTTCGCAACGAAAAACGGCATGGGAAAAAGAACGAAATTTTCAGAATTCAAGCCGCAGCACAGAGGCGGAAAAGGTGTTATTTGTTATAAAATAACGGAAAAAACTGGTGAAATTGTTGCCGCAAGTGCGGTTGATGAAGGAGATCAGCTGCTTCTTATCACGGACGGAGGAATAATCCTCAGGATGAACGCAGATGATGTTTCAGTTATCGGAAGAAATACATCGGGCGTTAGGATAATGAATGTTGCAGGTTCTGAAAGCACAGTTGCGGGAATGGCAAGAGTTCTAAAGGAAGATATTCCAGAAGAAGAGGAAACGGAAGAATCGGATTCGGACGCATTAGATGCAGGAAACTCCGAATCGGAACAATAAAATGGCGGCAGACCTGCCAAAAGTTTATGAGGCAGGCACAGGTTTATGGAAACATTTCTTAAAAAACAGGCAATTAAATATGCAAAACATTTTTCTGAAATGCTCGATATACCAAGTTCGGTTATAGATGCTGACGAAAAATCGGTCCTGACCAACAGGGGAAAAGATTTTATCAGCATCTGCAGGGGCTGTTCAAATCAGAAATGTGAAAGATTTGAACAATATATGCTTGGGCTTAAGGAGGCATATCGCTGGGACGGGCTTTATATATATCTTTGTCCTCAGGAGCTTGTTATGGTGTGCGCATCTATTGCAGATGCCAATAAGCATCTGCTTGGCGGGATAATTTTGGGACCGATGATACTTGAAAACAAGGAGGAAATGATCTCCAAGGCCGGAAATTATGCACAAAAGGCTCTGCTTTCAAGAACAGTTGAAATGCCGGCTGTCAAAATTCAAAGTGCGGCGGAGGTTTTGGCAGGCATAACATATAATC
>CAVHKC010000038.1:0-5674 GCA_963636455.1 Ruthenibacterium lactatiformans | reverse complement strand
ACTTTGACCCCGAAAAAATCGGAAGGTTTTTCTATCGCCAGGACACTTTTTTTAATTATCTTTATATGGAAAAAATGCGCAAAATGAAGGAAAGCGATTTTTACACATATCCCATTGCAATAGAACGAAAGCTCCGAGAGGCCATAGAAAAAAGGGACAAGGAAGCCTCAAACACGCTTCTTAACCAGATTCTTGCAAATATTTATATGTCAAACGACCAGAATATTGAAGCAATAAAGCCGAGAATAATCGAGCTTATCGTGGTAATATCACGTGCCGCGGTGGATGCGGGTGCCGATGTAAAGGAAATTTTTCTGGTAAATGAAAATTTTGTCGACAGAATAGAAAAATTCACGAATATAGAAGATTTAAGCGCATGGGTGTCGAACATGCTTCAGCGGTTTTTGTCATTCACTTTTGAATATGACAAGATGAAGCATGTGGATGTTATTTATAAAGTCTTTGAATATATAAAAAATAATTATGACAAGAAAATAACATTGGACGAGCTGGCAGAAGAAACAATGCTGAGCCGTGCATATTTGAGCACGCTTTTCAAAAAGGAAACAGGATACAGCATTTCGGAATACATGAACATAGTCAGGGTGGACAAAAGCAAGCCGCTTTTGGTGGAAACAAACCGAACGATTGTGGAAATTGCGAACATGTGCGGATTCGAAGACCAAAGCTATTACACGAAGGTGTTCAGGCATGTTGCGGGAATAACACCGAAAAAATATCGCGAAACCCGCGGAAAAATCATATAAGGAGTCATTATGATCAAACTCAATGAAAAGCCTGTAAGGCTTACAAACCAAAGCAAAATCGAAATTTTTGAAGGCACGGAAGATGAAAAGGCGGCCGGAAAAGAAAAAACGCTGGCATGGAGCATATTGAATGCACATAATGTGTCGAAAACTGCCGGAGAGCTTCAAATAAAATTTGACAAGCTGACAAGCCACGACATCACATATGTCGGCATTATACAGACCGCAAGGGCATCGGGGCTTGAAAAGTTTCCGATTCCTTATGTGCTCACAAACTGCCACAATTCTCTTTGTGCGGTAGGCGGCACGATAAACGAAGATGACCATGTTTTCGGACTTACCTGTGCAAAAAAATACGGCGGGGCATATGTTCCTCCTCATCAGGCAGTAATTCACCAATATGCAAGAGAAATGCTGGCGGCAGCGGGCGGAATGATTTTGGGTTCCGATTCACACACCAGATACGGAGCGTTGGGAACAATGGCTGTCGGAGAAGGAGGGCCAGAACTTGTAAAACAGCTTCTGGGAAAGACATATGATATAAATATGCCGGATGTTGTCTGCGTTTATCTTACGGGAACGCCCGAAAACGGGGTCGGCCCGCAGGATGTTGCACTTGCGCTTATCAAGGCAGTATTCAAAAACGGATTTGTAAAAAACAAAGTTCTGGAATTTACGGGCCCCGGAGTTGCAAACCTAAGCGTTGATTTCAGAATAGGAATCGATGTTATGACAACGGAAACCACATGCCTTTCAAGCATATGGAAGACGGATTCCAAAGTTAAGGAATTCTACGAAATTCACGGCAGAACAGAAGATTACAAAGAAATAACACCGGCAGACGGAGCGGTTTACGATTCTTTGATTGAAATCGACTTAAGCAAGATAAAACCGATGATAGCAATGCCGTTCCATCCGAGCAATGCATATACAATCGAAGAATTCAATGCAAATATTGCAGATATTATCCACGAAACGGAAGAAGCCGCAAAGGTAAGCCTTGGAACAGCCGATTACAGCTTGCAGGACAAGATAAGAAACGGAAGGCTTTATGTGGAGCAGGGCGTTATTGCAGGCTGTGCAGGCGGTGGATTTGAAAATATATGTGCGGCAGCGGATATACTTGACGGAAAGGACATTGGTGCAGAAGAATTCAGCCTCAATGTTTATCCTGCAAGCATGCCTATTTATCAGGAACTTATTAAAAACGGCACAGCCGAAAAGCTTATAGACAGCGGCGCAGTCATAAAAACATGCTTCTGCGGACCGTGCTTCGGTGCGGGTGATACGCCGGCAAACAATGCATTGTCGATAAGGCATTCAACAAGAAATTTCCCTAACAGAGAGGGAAGCAAGCCGGGTGCAGGACAGATTGCAAGTGTTGCTTTGATGGACGCAAGGTCGATTGCGGCAACGGCAGCAAACAAGGGATTTCTTACTGCGGCAACGGATTTTGATATTGAATATACAAAGCCCAAATATTTCTTCGACAAAAAGATATATGAAAGGCGAGTGCTGAATAATATCGGAAAGCCGGAACCTGCCTGTGAAATAAAGTTTGGCCCAAACATCAAAGACTGGCCCAAGATGAGTCCGCTTAACGATGATCTTATTTTGAAAGTTGTTTCGGAAATTCACGATCCCGTAACGACAACGGACGAGCTGATCCCTTCGGGCGAAACTTCCTCATACCGTTCAAATCCTGAAGGGCTTGCGGAATTTACGCTTTCGAGAAAAGACCCCGAATATGTGGGCCGTGCAAAGGAAGTAAGGAAGCTTGAAAAAGCAAGGCTTGAAGGCGAATGTCTGGCAGATATAAATCCGGAATTTAAGCAGGTTATGCAGGGACTCAAAAAACAGTTTGACACCTGCAAAGAAAAAATCTGCATAGGCTCAACGATATATGCTGTCAAACCGGGAGACGGCTCAGCAAGAGAGCAGGCGGCAAGCTGCCAGAAGGTTCTGGGAGGGCGTGCAAATATTGCGGGTGAATATGCGACCAAGAGATACCGTTCAAACCTCATAAATTGGGGCATGATTCCCTTCATTTACGAGAAAGAAGAACTGCCTTTTGCTCTCGGAGACTGGATTTTTGTTCCGAAAATAAAAGAAGCGATTGAAAAAGGCGAAACAAGCTTCAAAGCTTATGTTGTAAAACCTTTGGAAAACGGCGAGGTTGATATAAAAGAGTTTGAGCTTAAGATGGGTGATCTCACGGACGATGAGAAGGAAATTGTGCTTAAAGGCTGCCTGATAAATTATTACAAGAATTAGAGCAGCTTTCGGCAAAAGATTTTATTTCAAAGTCAAGTTTTGGTTTTGAAATAAGAATTTATTGAAAAACATACAAGTATCAGGTTGATATATTTTGGGCATGATATTATTATCTGAACTAAGCAGATGACTTAAGTATTAATACTTGAAAAACAATAAAGAACCACAAAATGTGCTTTCTGAAAAATCCGGCAAAAACGCACGGAAGAAATCGAGAAAGCATGGCAATAAGGAGGAAAAACATGGCAAATTGTAAACAATGCGGAGCACCGATGGATGATGACAGCAAGTTTTGCACAAACTGCGGAGCTTCATCGGAGCCGGCGGGACAAGAGAATGTAAATAATGCAGAACCGGTGTCTGACAACCAAACACAGCAGACTCAGAATCTGACACAGCAGTATATTGAAAACGAACAGCAGCAGCAATATCAGCAGACGCAGCAAAACTACAATTCATACAGCACAACTGCAGGAAGTCCGGATGCCGGAAAAGGAATGGCAATTGCTTCACTTGTTTGCGGTATTGTGGGCGTGGTCTTCTTTTTCTTCGGACTTTCAACGATTATATCGCTGATTCTCGGTATCCTGGGTGTTATTTTTGCAGGACAGGCAAAGAAAAAGGGAAATACGACAGGAATGCGCACAGCGGGATTTATCGTTTCGCTCGTTTCTCTCATCGGAGGCGCAATAATATTTATCTGCGTGGTATCTTGTGCGGGAGCAATAGGATGTGCGGCTTGCGCGGGTGCAATGTATTAAAAATGTTTTCTAAAAAGCAAGCAATGTGCTTTTTGAAGCAATATTAAGTCAAAGTCGGCCGTTGGCTTGAAACAGTCTGCGGCCGATAAATGTAATGAGGCTTGAATAGTCGAGTCATAAAGACAGAGGCTTGGCTTAAAGCAAATAAAAATTTGGCAGATTCCAAAGAAAATGGACAGAGGAAGCGGAATTATTCTGGCGGTGTCATCACTGCCTTCGAAATACGGCATAGGAACTTTTGGCAAGGCGGCATACCGTTTTGCCGATTTTTTGCATGAAGCGAAACAGCAATATTGGCAGATGCTGCCGCTTGGACCTGTAAGCTGGGGGAATTCCCCTTATCAAAGCCCATCAAGCTTTGCGGGAAATCCTTATTATATCGACCTTGAGCTTCTTATGGAGGAAGGACTTTTAAAAGAAGAAGATGTAAGGAGTGCCGAAACCGAAGGCAATCCAAGGCTCGTAGATTATGGCAAGCTATATAAAACAAGGACAGCCATCCTTGAAATTGCAAAGAAAAGAGGATATGCAAGGGCTTTGCCGGAAATAGAAGCGTTTGCGGCAGATAATGCATGGGTTTTCGATTATGCTCTTTTCATGGCATGCAAAAAAAAGTTCGGAATGAAGAGCCTTGTTGAATGGACGGACGAAGGGCTTAAAAGGCGCAAATCGGATGTGCTTGAAAAGTACAAAGCAGAGCTTGCAGAAGATATTGAACTTTTTATATACATACAATATCTGTTTTATAAACAATGGAATGAACTGAAAGACTATATTCATTCAAAAGATATTAAAATCATCGGGGACCTTCCGATTTATGTTTCGCAAGACAGTGCGGATATTTGGTGTGAGCCTGAAAATTTTCAGATTGACGAAAATTTGGAGCCGAGAAAAATTGCGGGCGTTCCGCCGGACGCTTTTTCGGAAACGGGGCAGCTGTGGGGAAATCCGCTTTATGACTGGGATTATCAAAAAAAGACAGGATTCGGATGGTGGATTAGAAGAATCGCCGGCTGCGAAAAGCTTTATGATGTGATAAGAATTGACCATTTCAGAGGGCTTGACGAATATTGGGCAGTGCCCAAAGATGAAAAAACAGCAAAAAACGGAACATGGGAAAAAGGTCCGGGAGAGGCATTGACAACAGTTTTGAACAACTGGTTTCCGAACCTTGAATTTATTGCGGAAGACCTTGGCGTGCCGTCATGCGGGCTTAAAGAGCTTATGAAAAAATCCGGATGGCCGGGGATGAAGGTTCTTGAATTTGCTTTTGACAGTGAAAACAGCGAATATCTGCCGCATAATTATGAAAAAAACTGCATATGCTACACGGGAACGCACGATAATGCACCGCTTATGCAATGGATTGAAGAAATGCAAAAGAAAGAAACAGCTGAAAAAGAGGCGATCGCTGTCGGCCGTAAAGACGCTTCGGATGAAGAAATTCCTGCAAAGGGATTTTCCGATGTCAAAAAATATTTTAATCTTACAGAAGAAGAGGGTTATAATATCGGCATAATAAGGGGAGGCATGAGTTCGGCTGCAAATGTCTTCCTGGCTCAGATGCAAGACTGGCTTGGGCTTGGCAAAGGCAATCGGATGAATGAGCCGGCAAAGGCCGAAGGCTGCTGGGAATGGAGACTTTTGGAAGATGAAATTTCCGAAGAAAACGGAAGCAAGCTTGCAAAAAAAATAGCCGAAATGACAAAACGCTACGGAAGGTGCAGTCAAAACAAATGCAAGCCTCAAAAAAAATGAAATGAAATAAAAATCTTGGTGCTTTGGGATGCTTTGTGTCAAAAGCGGTGTGAAAGGATTGAATATAAAATGAAGAAAATATTGCTTACGGGCGGCGGAACCGCAGGTCATGTT
>CAVHKC010000037.1:8043-9528 GCA_963636455.1 Ruthenibacterium lactatiformans | reverse complement strand
TTTTTTCCAAATATATGCGGTAAGACTTCACAATATATTCGAGTTCTCTGTAAACAATATTGGGAGTCCAGGTGCTTTGAGCCTCGATAAGGTGGATTGAAGTGCCTCTTACCGTGAACCCAAGATCATTGTAAATATCGTTTGTGATAAGATTATTGATGGTTACGGTCGTCAAATCATCTTCTGTGACATCCAAATCTTCCGGGTGAAGCACCTTATAAAGCTCAAGCAGATATTCGCTTCGGCTGAAAAGATTGGTGAAGACGCTGTCTTTGAGATTGTGTTTGATGATGTTTTGTTGTTTTTTAGATTCCATAAAAATCCTCCTTGATAAGATATGATTAGATTAGAATTGTCAATAACCGAAAAATTATCGGTTGCTTGTTTAAGAATTTTGAAAGATATGCGCAAGCGGTGTGAGAAATTCATACTGCTTTACAAAATATGATTGTATTTTTAAAAGTAAATTGCAATATTAAACTGTCAGAACAGCAAGAGCAGTAGTGATGTCAGAATTTTTAAAAACCAGTTCCTATTTTGTTGTTCCAAATCTGCAAGATTTATTACATGCAGGAAAAAATGTATGACAAAGATTATTTTCGACTGCTTTTGAATATTTGAAAATCCAGTAATAAGAAACAGCTATAGGTTAGTTGCTGTGCAGCAACTATATTTAACAGAAATTCCTGTAGTTTTATAAAATCCTTCATTGAAGATTGAACATTGCTAACTGATAATTGTTAATTGAAAACTACAATTGAACATTGCACATTGCTAATTGAAAATTGTAACTGAATATTGCAAATTGCACATTGAATTTAGGATTGGGCAGAAAAGCCCGTTTTTCGAACAAAACTTCTGCAAGTTTGTGTCATCATTATAGCAATCAGAAGATTAAATGCAAGCAAAATTTGAAAAGCAGCTGCGGAAGAAAACCCCGAATTTACAATTTTCGCTTATAGATATTTACAAATTCATTCGATGTAATTTTGCTTTATTGGCTCTGTATATATATCCGTCGTTTTTTCTTTTGGCATTTTCCACAAGCAAAATATTTATTCTCTGATTTTATAACGATGATTTTGTTTTTTTAAGAAGCTAAAATTTTCGCAAAGCAATCAGAAGGGTGGCTGTGTGCAATGGGGCAAAAAAGATTTGTCGGCATTTGTTTACAGGCAGGTCACCCAAAGCAAGCAAAGGAGATGTATTTATGATTAACAAAACGATGGATGTGGTATTGAATCTGCGGCCGGTTTTTATCGCACTTGCTCATGAAGAGTATTATGAAGGACCCTGCCGTTTCGGTTCGGGAGAAGCCTTGGAACCCGGTTATGATGCAATCATGAACAGAGAGATTTTCAAGGGCTTTGTTGAAAAAGTAAAAAATTTCGTGCCCGAAAAAGTCAATGTTCTTGAGCCGATTTTTGTTGAAAGAACAGACAATTGGGTTACAAAGGAAGATATGTACAAAACGCTGCTTACAGG
>CAVHKC010000037.1:0-8033 GCA_963636455.1 Ruthenibacterium lactatiformans | reverse complement strand
ATTTTTATATCGTAAATTCCGGAATCGGAAGAAGCGATATTGCGCTTGAATTTGCAATGCGTGCCAAAAAGCCAATGGCAATTGCGCCTGACCGCTGCTGCGAAGTTCCGATTTTCACGGCTGCTTTGAAAGCAAGGGGCTATGAAATTTATGCGGCGCGCACATGGAAGGAGCTTCAAACTGTGATCAAAGGCGTTCGCCTTAAAAAAGTTCTTGAAAACACGCATGTTCTTCTTGCACCCCGCATGAACAGCCAGGCATCGTTTAGTGCGACAGACACATTTATCTGCCTTAATGAAGTAACCGAAAAACTGGGAGTAAAATTCAGATATATCAATATACACGAACTTTTGGATATGATGAATCTTCGCCCCGAAGAAGGAAACTACACAACTCCGGGACGAAAGACCAACAATCTTACAGCCGAAGACCTTGAAGGCATTGAAGAACTTGCAGATAAAATGCTTGCTTCCGCAGAGGAAGTGGAAGTTGAAAGGAAATTCCTCATAAACTCGCTCAAAGCTTATGCCGCAGTCAAGAAAAATCTTGATCTTATGGACTGCAACGCATTCACGGTGCCTTGCCCCGATGTTTGCTCGACAAGACGTATAAATCAGATGCAGTTTACATTCTGTCTGACGCATTCACTTTTGAACGAACAGGGAATCCCGTCTGCATGCGAATATGACATCAATGCACTTGTTTCGATGGCAGTCCTTGAAGGCGCATCGGGAAAAGCCGCATATATGGGAAATACAAATGTAATACCTTATGAAGATGGCAAGCTTCTCAAAATGGACGGCCTTTCAGGAATGGAATTTCCCGAAATCGAAGACAAGACAAACCTGTATCATGTTTGGCATTCGGTTGCAAACCGCAAGCTGCACGGAATAAATGCCGAAGACAGCCCGTTTGCGATAAGGCATTTTGCATATGACCAGGGCTTCGGTGCGGTCCTTCGCTATGATTTTAACCGTGATGCGGGTCAGAAAATAACTCTGTTTAGATTTTCGCCTGATTTGACCAAAGTTCTTATCGGAAAGGGCACGGTTGTCTGCGGCGGAGATTATGACAAATTAAACTGCAACAATTATATGATTTACAGAGTAAAAGACCAGGAAGCTTTCTTTAATGCTCAGATGGAGACAGGCACACATCTGCCTCTTGTATACGGAGATTACACAAAAGAGCTTACGATAATGGCAAAGGCTTTGGGGCTTGAAGTTTTATCGGTGTAAACTGCATAAGGTTTTTCAAAACTGAAATATAAAATAAATATCATTCAAGTTTTTAAACCGAACGATAAAATTTCAGATGCATATATGCGAAACTTCTACCTATTTCAACATGGATGTTTGAATGAGCGCTGCTGCTGCAAAGGAAAATTCAGCATGCGTGCTTGAAATTGTTCATTTAAATGGAGAAGCTGCATATATGATCGGGGAAATTATAAATTCTTCCGGATAAATGCGAAAATATGAAAAAAGCTGTGTTCCTTTGAAATTATGGAACACAGCCTTTTTATTTGAGCGGAAAGAAAAACAACCCAGCCTTTTTATGTGAGTAACAGATGACACAACATATTTTTTCATGTGAGTAATAGTTGACACAATACAGATAAAACCGGATTTTTTCTTTTATTAAGCATAAAAAAAAATACATTACAATAAGCAAATAATCATTAAATCAGACATAAAAATATAGTAAAATTTCCCCAGTGTATTACATTATAAAATAAAACAGTGAAACTATGAGTTGGTCTTTTGACTTTAAACACATATTTATAAACCGAAAGGAAAAGGATTATGAAATCACCTAAACGTTTACGCTTTGCAGTATTGGTTTTGGCACTTTTTGTGGCATTAGGCTCTGTACCGGCTGTTTCTTTTGCAGCAGAAAGCATGGCGGTACAAGAAACCGAAACAAGCACATCTGATAAGCAAGAAACCGAAAGCAGTTCGGTAAGTGAAGCTGAATCTTACGCAGTTTCCGAAGCCAAAGATGATTCCGAAACCACTGAAACAACCGAGAAAAATGATGTTTCAGAAACTTCAAACTGGAATTCGGCAGTTGTGGTTGATTCTGAAGACGAAGAAGAATCTGCCACCATGAAGACGGAAGTGCTTTCTGATTATTCATCTGACGAATTGATAAAAAAGCTTACAACCACCACAGAATCGGATGAATTCAAAAAAGTGAAAGAATCGGGTGCCAATCCGCTTGATTTGAACAAGGATCAAGAAACAATCGCCGTTGTTCAAAACGAGCTTCTTCTTTTCCAGAATCTCAAGAAAAACAGCAGCAATCAAAACAGTGCCGCTGTTTTCGACACGCTTTTGAATCAGAGTGCACCCGCCGCAGATGTTGCTTACGAAGGTGGTTTCAGTTATGCCAATCAAATAGACCGCATCGGCGGAAGGAGCATTGTTCATAATTTTGAAACGGCATGGAATTTCAATGACGGAAATTATGATTCGCAAAACAATGACATAAACCAATATTCTGCAGTTAAGGCAGTTGCGTGCGATCCTTTCGGCACGGGCCGTGACAGCTGTGTGGCTTATGTTGCGCTCAAATGTACGGGCGAAAGCCATGCCGATGTCATGACATGGCTTTATGACTACAAAAACGGCAAGTGTTCGCCGATTATCAATCTTGCAACACTTTATTGGAGCAAAATCGACACAAATCTCACCAACGCTCAAATGTCAAATTTCATGGCAATTGCGGCCGGAAATTATTATGGCAATGTGAACAAAACAGAAGGCTACGGTTTTGAAACAGACAGCGTGGTTGTCTATGCTCCGAGTGCAGGTTTGGACAAAAAGTCCAACGGACTTGTGGAAATTCAGTGGCAGCAAGACCCCACAACGCATGAGATCACGCTGAAGAGCCAGTCTGATTTCAACACCGAACTTCTTCATCCGGGATACGGCTATGCAGAAGGCACATGGGCATACAACGGAAACGGCGAAGACAAGCTTGCATGCGACCTTGCAACAGGTGATTTCAATTCTGACGGAATAGAAGATCTTGCGGTACTTTCTTATGTAGGCAATGTAAAGACCAAAGTATATGGAGATGCAAGTCTTTATATTCCTTATATTTCCGTTACGGTTGGCGATAAAGACAAAAAAATCCTCGAAAACAAAAAGAGCGGAATTTATTTCGAACAATTCAGAAAGCAGGAAAGCGGAGTTTACCTTTGGGATACCGCAAGAAGTCCGGGCCTTGCCGTAGGTGATGCAAACGGCGACGGAATCGATGAAATCGCTGTCTGCGGTATCAAGGTTACTCAAGGAACAAAAACCGAAGAACCGAATTCCGCACTTGAAAAGAGCGATCTTTGGTATTATGCGGACGAAAAAGACAACATGGTTTTGGGTGTTTATCAGGCACCTGCGGGAAATATCCAGGTTGAATCCTTTGCAGTCGATGTTCAGACAAACAAGTGGAAGCAGGCGGGTGCTCATCTTGACGATTCGATTCTTGAGCGCACGGGAATTTCCTTTATTTCCTTGAACGGACAGCACACGCAGGAACAGCTTTTTATCGACGGAAGCATTTATGAATTCCAAAGCGGATCTTTCCTTATAAATCCCGCACCTATCAAGACTGCAAAGTATTTTGACGAGGCAGACAATGCTGCTGGAAGTGTATCTGTCACGAATACATATATCCAATCGATTGCTATCGGAAATTTCGACAATAACTATGCGGGCCGCCAACAGATTATGTTTGTTATAGGCCTTAAAGAATCGGGAGCGCATAACGATGCATTTGCTCTTCTTTCCATGGGCGGCTCTTATGATAACGATTCAACCACGACAGACGAAATCAAGACGCAGAATTTCGAAAATTACACAGGCATTTGGGATAACGGTTATTTGGGCAGAGAATGCTATCTTAACCATTGCGAGGACAGCGATATCAAAGACTGCTTCGGCTGTGTTGTTGTTGCACTTGATATGGACGATGACGGCTTGAAGATAAAATATTCGGACATTGAATATTTGGAAACGGATGCCGAAGTTCAGGCAGTAATTCAGGCAGCACCTTATTTTTCGGGCCTGAAAAAATATCAGGATGCAGGCTCTACAAGCTATAAAATAGAAGGCAGCTACACATACGAGACAAACAGCTCGCACACCGGAAGCACGGAATTTGGCGGAGTTGTCGGACTTCATGCGGAGTTTGAAGTTGTTGAATGGGATGTGAGAGTTAAAATAGGACACGGAACTTCATATACCACGGGCACAAGCCAGTCAACAACGCAGACCTACACGGCGTCATTTTCCGCAACCAACGAAAATCTGGTTGTTATTCGCCGAAATCCCATGTATCGCTACACATATGACTATGTGGATGCCAAAGGCCAAAAATCAAGAGTAACCTATGATGTGGGCCAGACGCCTTATTATGTTCAGATTTCGGTTAATGATTATAATGACATGGTTGAAGGCTACAACGAGGCAATGAAGGAAAAGGCGACAGCAGATTATTCGCCTGTTTATCTTGACAAAATTACTGAATCATATCTTTTTGGAAATGCGGGAAACCCTTGGATGTACCAAAGCAAGCTCGGAGGAAATAATGTCAAGAATGATTATTATATAAGCAGCACGGCTACATCAAAAGGCGCATTCAGCGAAACTCCGGGCTGGGTTCAGTTGGGATATGCCTCGGGATATACAGATGTTTCTCTTACTGACACAACGCTTAACAAGACATTTGCAACACAGTCTTCAAGCGTTACAATGTCTGCCGAAACATCGTTCAAGTTTTCATGCGGGCTTGTTGCGGGTGCATATGTTTCGGCATCCGATACGGATTCAAGCGGTTCATCATCAACAACGGGAACAGGAAGCGGCATTGCGACAAGAGTCGGAAATCTGAATAAAGCCGCTATCTTAAGCGATTCTGCGGCAGATGAATTGACAATCAACCAGTACGGATTCAAATGGTCGTTTGCAGGCGGTGAAATTAAGATTGGTCATGACAATACGGCAAAAGATGACGAAAAAGACAAATATGTTCCGCTGCTTCATCATGTAATCACAGAGCTTCAGGCACCCATTTCGCCTGTATCTCTTGATAAAATGAAATATTCGAATACTGACGGCAAGCTGACATTAACCTGGTCAACAGCCAAGGATGACGGTTCGGGAAGAAAATATTATGATGCCGATGAAATGTGCTATACGATTTATCAAAGAAATGCTTCGGAAGACAGCAAATGGAAACAGATCGGAAGAAAACTGATAGTTACCGACTGCGATGTGGTTGAAAACAAGGATTCGGGCGGTAATGTGTTAAATTATTCGCTTTCATATTCGTTTGCGCCCGTAATAGATATTGATGACGGAAATATATATCAATATGCAGTGCGCTGCAGCACGATAGATGCAATTTCAACGACAGAAAGCGTCAATTCGAATTACAAGACAATTGCTTTTACGGACACCAATCAGGGATATCTGCATATAAAATATTCCAATGACGGCGGAAAAACATTCACGGACAACCAAGGTGATACAGTCGGAAGCTGGATGGGAATTTATACAGATAACAAAGAAGAAGCCTCGACAAATGTGAACGACTACAAGTGGGCGCAAATTAAAGGCGACCAAGGTGAAAAAGGAGATAAGGGCGACAAAGGAGACACCGGCGAGCAAGGCGAAAAAGGTGATAAGGGAGATACCGGAGCTCAAGGCGAAAAAGGCGATAAGGGAGATACCGGCGAGCAGGGAGAAAAAGGTGATAAAGGAGACACCGGCGACCAGGGAGAAAAGGGTGACAAAGGTGACACCGGCGAGCAAGGCAAAAAGGGTGACAAAGGTGACACCGGTGCTCAAGGTGAAAAAGGCGACAAGGGTGATACCGGAGCAGCAGGAGAAAAAGGAGCTAAAGGCGATACAGGTGCTCAAGGTGCAGCCGGTGAAACGGGTGCTGCAGGTGCGCAGGGAGCAGCAGGTGAAAAAGGCGATACAGGTGCTCAAGGAGAAAAAGGTGATGAGGGCAGAGGCATTTCTTCTGTAAAAATCGATGATGAAGGTCATTTGATCATAACTTACAGTGATGATACGACAGAAGATGCAGGCTCTGTAATGCAGGATGAAAAGCAAGAACCGGAAGAAAAGGCAGCGGGATTTAACTGGCTTCTTTATCTTGCACTTGCAATTGCGGCGGCTTCACTGATAATGTGCATAATACTTTTTGCGCTTCTTGGAAATTCAAAGAAAGAATTGCTTGAGCTGAAAAAAAACTTAGGCATAGGAGATGATAAGAAGCAGCCATAAGTTGAGCAGTTACAAATCAAAGAGAATGTGAAGATAAATTCAAAGGAGAATTTGTCTGAAACGTTTGAATTTTGCGTATTTTATGCTTGTGATGTCGGAAATTTAAGCAGCACATTTTTGTGTACATAAAAAATACATGTGTATGAAAATAATGAAAAGCCATTGACAAAAGCAGCATTGAAACAGTAAAATTCATCAAGAGTCAGGAGGGAGTCCTGCATTAATATGACACTAATTCAATATTAGTATAAATTTCCGAAGGAATGGGCGATGGCCGCAAGGCTGTTGCCCGTTTCTTTTTATATCTTATATAAGACTTCCATAAATATTAAGAAAACAAAACAGAACAGATTCTTCATATTTGTAACATTCTGTATTTCTTTGTTAAAAAGCTTTACTTCAAATGGTTTACATGAAATAATTCAAATCATGAGCAGATACGATATTAAAGTGAGTGATTATAATTTTATAAAGCATATGATAAAAATTAGATATTGAGAATGCTTTTTCAATGAATTATAATGTTTTCATGAAAACAAGAAGACAGGAAAAGATTATTGAAATAATAACAAAATATGATATAGATACGCAGGAAGCACTGGCAGAACAGCTCAAAAACGAAGGCTACAATGTCACACAGGCAACCGTTTCAAGAGATATCAGAGAACTTCATCTTGAAAAAATTCCTGCCTCGAGCGGAAGCAAATATATTTATCCCGAATCAAAGGTTGCGGATAAAGAAAAATTCTTAAGAATCTTAAGAGAAGCATATTCAAGCTGCGAACTTGCGGCGACCATTGTTGTGATTCGAACTGTCTCCGGGATGGCAATGGCTGCGGCTGCGGCTCTTGATGAACTCAAATTCAAAGAACTTGTCGGCTCGATTGCCGGCGATGACACCATAATGTGCGCAACGCGCTCTTCTGAGGACGCGCAGGCTTTTGCAGATAAGATAAAGAGACTTATCAGAAATGCTTAAAAATGTCCATCTTAAAAACATTGCTTTGATCGAAGAAGCAGATATCGATTTCGAATCCGGATTCAACATAATGACCGGCGAAACAGGCTCCGGAAAGTCCGTAATTATCGGGGCTGTTAATATTGCGCTCGGCGGAAAAGCTGACAAAAGCATGATAAGAAGGTCGTGCGGTTATGCGCTTATCGAGCTGTTTTTCTGCGGAATAAGTGACAAGGTTATCGAAGCGCTCGAATTAAACGAGCTTGAAACGGACGGAAGGAATCTTCTTATCACGAGGAAGATAACGCCCGATGCAAGCATAAGCAAGGTCAACGGGCAAAATGTCACTTTAAATATCCTAAAGCAGATAACGGCACTTCTGATTGATGTTCACGGCCAGCATGACCATCAGTCGCTTTTGGATTCTTCAAGGCATATTATGATTTTGGACGATTTTGCAAAAGATGAAATTTCCCAAACCAAGAAGGAGCTTCTTGAAGAGCACAACTATTACAGAAAATTAAGAACAATCTACAGGCAGTACGGCAAATCTCCCGAAGACCTTGAGCACGACAACTCGCTTGCACAATTTGAATATAATGAAATTTCTGATGCCGCACTTTCGGAAAACGAAGATAAAAAGCTTGAAGAAGAATATAAAAGCCTTCAGGATGCGCATAATGTCATAAAAATTTTAAGCCGTGCAGCAGAGCTTTTTTCGGATAACGAAGGCTCTGTTCAAAGCAAAACAAGCGAGGCACTTTATTGCATAACAA
>CAVHKC010000036.1:1426-9623 GCA_963636455.1 Ruthenibacterium lactatiformans | reverse complement strand
ATATTACACGGGTATTTGTTTTCACCGCCCCGAACGGAAATCTGTATTTTGCATCCTGCGAATCATGATATACAAACATTACTTTTTCTTTTTGCTCCGTTTATTTCCTTTTAATTTTTTATTTCCGGACTTATTTCCAGAGGACTTATTCTTCGATTTTTCCGCGGCAGTTTCTTTTTCAATGCTTTCGTCTGTTTTATCTGCTTTATTGTCTGGAATATTATTCAAGTCCGCCTTCAGACTTTCGTCTGTGCTTTCCGGAATTTCCTTCAATGTTGATGGAACATTTTCACTTTTATTTTCCAAATTTTCAGTCGAAGCCTGCGGCGTACTTTCTGCCTGAGTTCCTTTGCCTGTAATTTCCAAGTAAAGCCTTCTGTATTCTTTTGCGGATTTTTTCCAGGAAAAATCTTCGTTCAAAGCATTTTTCATAAGCTTTTCCCAGAGTCTCCTGTCGTTATACCACATATCAAGCGCACGATACATCGCATTCATAAGCTCATCGGCATTGAAATTCACAAAAGAAAAGCCGTTTGCGATATCGCTGTTGTCTTTTTTGTTTTCTTCGTCAAAGACAAAATATGCCTTGACGCTGTCTTTGAGTCCACCTGTCTCACGCACCAAAGGGAGCCCACCGTAGCGCATAGCAATCATCTGCGTCAGCCCGCACGGCTCAAACCTCGAAGGAACAAGCACAAGGTCCGCACCTGCATAAATTCTGTGCGAAAGCGCATTGTTGAACTCTTTTCTGAAAGCTATCTTTTCGGGGAAATTATATGCATACCACCCGAACGCTTCTTCGTAACGGACATCGCCTATGCCCAAAACCACAAACTGAACCCTTGCCTGAACAAGCTTAGGGAGATTGTATGTCACAAGATCAAGGCCCTTTTGCTCCGTGAGGCGGCTTACAAGCGCAAAAACAGGGATGTCGTCATTTACTTCAAGCCCCATTTCTTTCTGCAGCGCTTCTTTATCCTTTTTCTTCGGCGAAAAATCCTTTGCATCAAAATCAGCTTCTATATATTCGTCTGACGAAGGATTCCAGCTTTTCACATCAATTCCGTTCAAAATTCCCGCAAGCGAACTGCCCTTTCTTCTTGAAAAAATCCAGTCCAATCCCTCTCCATAATAAGGCATGCAGATTTCTTCCGCATAGGTCGGGCTTACTGTTGTCAAATAGTCCGCATAAAGGGCTGCCGCCTGCATATAATTTGCCGCCCCGTCGCCCTGCCTTAGCTGATTTTCCGCAGGAGTGCCTGAAAGGCCGCAGATGTCTTCGATGACGCTGTCCGAATATTTACCCTGAAACTTGAGGTTGTGTATTGTGTAGACCGTCTTTATTTTTGCATAGTCTGCTATGCCGCCGTACTGCTCTCTCAAGAAAACAGGCACAAGTGCGGCATGCCAGTCATTTGCATGAATTATATCCGGCATAAACTTCGGCATGTGCTGAATGCTTTCAAGCACCGCCTTCGAATAAAATGCCGCACGTTCGCCGTCGTCAAATTCCCCGTATACATGGTCTCTTTTGAAGTAGTGCTCGTTGTCCAGGAAATAGTAGGTTATCCCGTCAAGCTTAAGGCTGAAAAGACCGCAATATTCTCTTCTCCATGCCAGAGGAACTTCAAAAGAGCAGATAAATTTCATCTGCTCTGTATATTGCTCGTCGATAACGGAAAGCTTAGGCAGTATAACACGCACTTCAAACTCTTTGCTGCTGATTGCCTTAGGGAGCGAACCCGCAACATCTCCCAAACCTCCTGTTTTTACAAAAGGTGCCGCCTCGAATGCCGCAAACAAAACCTTTGTCATGTGAATATCTCCTTTCACAGCGACTTGCCTTTTTCTGCTATAAACGGTTTATCTATGCCTCCAGCAATGTGAACCGCCTCGCTGATTTGAACATTTTTGTCAAAAACAACTCTTTCAACCAAAGCATCCTTATGAACAACGCAATGCTGCAAAAGTATGCTGTTTTTGACGACCGCTCCCGCTTTTACTTCTGAATTTCTGAAGATAATGCTGTTTTCTACAGTACCCTCGATTATACAGCCGCCTGCAATAAGCGAATTTTTCACGACCGCCTTGGGCCCGTATTTTGTGGGCGGCCTGTCCTGAATATTCGTATATATCGTCCGTTCTGTGTTGAAAAGCTCTGTTCTTATATCATAATCCAGAAGATCCATGCTCGCCCTGAAATACTGATTCCCGTCATAAATATCGCCCACATAGCCTTTGAATTCGTAGGAATTTATTTCGAATTTATCAATATGGTCACCAAGCACCTCGATTATGTCCATATCTTCAAGCACGCCGTACCATTCAAGCAGTTTGAGAAGAAATTCCCTTTTCATTATGGCGCAGTCAAGGAAACAGTTTGCAACTCCCGCACACTTTTGCTTGATTCCTTCGACTTTCCCGTCCTTGGAAATCTGAAGAAACAAATTGCCCGAGTTCTTGTCCAAAAGCATTTTCTTGTAAACAAGCGTGATGTTTGCATTCGACTTATCCATATAGTCGATGAGTTCCTTCACATCAATGTTATAAATCTTGCTGCTTCCAAAGAATATCACATATTCTGCGCTGTCTTTCGTAAGGAAATTCATGTTCCTTACCACGTCTCTTACTATAAAACGGCTTGATTTTATTCTTTCTCCGAAAACAGTTCCCGGAAGCAGGAAGAGTCCTCCCGATTTGTGACCGAAGCCCCAGTCCTTACCGACGCCCACATGCTCCACAAGCGAGCGGTTGTTAATGGGGATTATTATCGCCGTTGTCATTACTCCGCCGTTGGCAAGATTCGAAAGCGGAAAGTCGATAAGCCTGTATCTGCCTCCGAAAGGAAGTGAAGCAAGCGCCCTTTCCTTATCAAGCGGAGAGATGCCGTCAATCGAATAGTTTGCCGAAATAAGCCCTATGCATTTTTTCATATCATCACTCTCCTAACCTTTCAAAACGCTTTTGCTTGTCTTGCCGATTACCGTAATCGGCCCGTCTTTACTTCCTATAACCTGGCCGTCTTTTATTTTTATGCCTTCATTTACGATTGTTCTTACAAGCTTGCAGTTCTTTCCTATCTGAACGCCCGGAAGCAGTATAGAATCCCTGATTGTGCTTCCTGTGTTCACTGTTGTGTCCGGCGCAAGAATCGAATGCTTTATTTCTCCGTTTATAACGCAGCCGTTGCATATCAGGCTGTTTTGCGCCGCAGCCTTCGGCCCCATGTAGTGCGGCGTTGAAAGGTTTGTATTGGAAAATATTCTCCATTCCGGATCAAAAATATCAAAACCGGTTTCCGGATTATCTTCCAAAATATCCATGTGCGCCTCATAATAGCTTTCTATAGTTCCCACATCTTTCCAATATCCTTCGAAACGATATGCAAAAAGCTTTTTCTTCTGGGCAAGCAGATTCGGAATTATATTCTTTCCGAAATCGTGGGCTGAATTTTCCTCATCATGATCCTTTGTCAAAGCACGCCTTAACACCGGCCATTTGAAAATATATATTCCCATAGACGCCAGATTGCTTTTGGGCTCTGCAGGCTTTTCGGCAAATTCCGTGATTTTCCCCTTCGCATCCACCTTCATTATTCCGAAGCGGCTTGCCTCCTCCCACGGAACTTCAATAACCGAAACAGTGAGATCTGCGTTGTTTTGCTCATGCGCAAGGAGCATCTTTTTATAATCCATCTTATAAAGATGGTCTCCCGAAAGGATGAGCACATGTTCGGGATTGTACGAATCTATGAAGTCGATGTTGTGATATATGGCATCTGCCGTTCCGTTATACCAATATCCGCCTGTTTCGGTAGCATATGGCGGCAGAATGTTTACTCCGCCAAACAGCCCGTCCAAATCCCATGCCGCACCTGTTCCTATGTAGTGGTTCAGCTTGAGCGGTCTGTATTGAGTAAGAACCCCGACAGTGTCGATGTCCGAATTTATGCAGTTCGACAGCGCAAAATCAATGATTCGGTATTTTCCGCCGAACGAAACCGCAGGTTTTGCGATATCCTTTGTAAGTGCCTTAAGGCGGCTCCCCTGGCCTCCCGCAAGAAGCATTGCTATACATTCTTTTCCAACCAATGTCAAACTCTCCTTCCCCTTTTTTATTTTAAAATCTTCACATGCCTGTTTTAAAGCCCGTTTTTAAAGTATTGCTTATGCCGGCACGGCTTGTATTGCATATCAGTTTGTTTTTTATTTATACATGACTAATATGCCAGATTTCGTCTGCATATTCCCTGATTGTCCGATCGCTTGAAAAATATGCCGAATTTGCAATGTTTTCAAGTGACATCGAAAGCCATTTCTTTCTGTCCTTGTATGTTTCAAGCGTCTTTTCAAATGTTTTTATATATGAGTCAAAATCCGCAATAACGAAAAATTCGTCATTGTATTTTGTAAGCTCGTCATATATTGACCAGAAAGGCTCGGCACCCTTGGAAATTGTTCCGTCGATAAGCTGCGTTATTATCCTTGAAATCCTCGAATCGGAATTTATTATATTGTTCGAATTATATCCGCCGTATTCTTTCAATTTCATGATTTCTTCTGTCTTAAGTCCGAATATAAACTCGTTTTCTTCACCGGCTTCATTTAAGATTTCAAGATTTGCGCCGTCAAGCGTGCCAAGCGTTATTGCGCCGTTCATCATGAATTTCATGTTTCCCGTTCCGCTTGCTTCCTTTCCTGCTGTGGAAATCTGTTCGCTGATATCTGCTGCCGGGTAGATGTACTGTGCATTGGAAACGCAGAAGTTTTCAACGAAGACAACCTGTATTTTTTTGTTCACTTCCGAGTCTTCATTCACAAGCTTTGCTATTGCCAATATAAGCCTTATCACCTCTTTTGCAAATGCATATCCCTGCGCTGCTTTTCCGGAAAATACAAACACAACGGGAGGCATGTCTTTGTATCCGCCCTCTTTTATGCTGTTGTACATGTGCATTATCTTAAGTGCATTCAAAAGCTGCCTTTTGTATGCATGAAAACGCTTTACCTGTATATCAAATACCGCATCTGTGTTAACGCTTATACCTGATTTTTTGAGCATATATTCTGCAAAACGCTTCTTGTTTTCTTTTTTTACGGCGTCAAGCTCGGCAAGAAATTCTTCGTCCTTTTTCTTTTCAAGCAGGCATTTTATTTGAGAAAAATCATCTCTCCAATCAGGGCCTGCCGTTTTATCGATAAGTGATGCAAGCCCTGGGTTTGACTGCACCATAAACCGCCTGTGGCTGATTCCGTTTGTCTTGTTGTTGAAGCGCTCCGGATAGAGTTTGTAAAAATCATTGAAGAAATAATTTTTCAAAATTTCTGAATGAATTGTCGCAACACCGTTTACGCTGTGGCTTCCGACCACCGAAAGATTTGCCATTCTGACTTCTTCATCCCAAAGAATTGCCATGCGGCTTACTGCTTCGTTTGTGAATCCGCCCTTCTTTTCGAGAAATTCCTTGAACCTTCGGTCTATTTCCTCGATTATCATGTATACACGTGGCATTACATCCTTCACAAGCGAAATGTTCCACTTTTCGCTTGCTTCGGGCAAAACTGTGTGATTCGTGAACGATATCGTGTTCCTTGTTATCTGCCATGCGCTGTCCCAGTCGAGCCCTTCTTCATCGACAAGCACACGGACAAGCTCCGGAATGCAAAGCGTCGGGTGAGTGTCGTTTATGTGTATCGCAACTCTTTCGGGGAAATATTCCCATTCACTGCTTCCGTATTTTCTTTTATAATCCCTGATTATGAGGCCTATTCCGCCGGCGGTCATAAGGTATTCCTGCCTGAGTCTGAGTTTCCTGCCTATTCCTGTCGAATCATCCGGGTATAAGATGCTGGTGAGCGCTTCCACCCTGCACCGCTCCGCCATGGCCTGTGCATATTCGCCCTTGTTGAAAGCCTCCATGTCGATTGTCTGATTGGCAGGTTTTGCATCAAACAGGCACAATCTGTTTACTCTTCTGCCGTTTTGGCCTAAGATGGGCACTTCGTAGGGAATTGCATTCACAAGCTTGTAATCTTTGTGCTCGAAATGCAGTTCGCCGTCATAGTAGCTTCTTTCCACACATCCGTTGAATTTTACTTCCACAGCGTTTTCTGTCTGCTTTTCCTCCCACGGATATCCGTTTTCAAGCCATGTGTCGGGAACTTCTTTTTGAACTCCGTCTTCAAGTTTCTGCCTGAACAGACCGAATTTGTATCTGAGTCCGATTCCGACTCCGTTGATTCCAACCGATGCCATTGAATCAAGAAAGCATGCGGCAAGCCTTCCAAGGCCTCCGTTTCCAAGACCAGGGTCGGGCTCAGCATCGTAAATTTCTTGTGCATCTATTCCCATTTCGCTCAAAATTCGTTCGACATTGTCTTTAATTCCGAGCGAAACAAGGTAGTTTTCCAAAAGTTTGCCAATGAGAAATTCCATCGAAAAATAATAAATTGTCTTTTGTTCTTTGTTATCTTCTCTTTCTTGCCTTGCAGTTTCAATACCCTCTGCAAGTTTCAGCATGGAAGATACCACAGCATCCAATTTTTCATAGGGTGTGCATTCTTCCACCCTTCTTCCGAGTCTTTTTTCAAAAACTTCCTGAAGTTCGTCTTTAATGAGTTTCTCATCAAGCTCAAGCTTTGCCATTCGTCTTTTGTTTCCTTTCGCTTATCTTTTTGTTCTTTGTGCAGCGTTTGATAATGGTTCCCCCAAGCGGCGGTATGGTTATCCTCACGGAATACTGCTGTCCGTGATATGGTACTTTTTCGGCTGCAATCGGCTTTGAATTCAATTTTCCGCTGCCTCCGTATTCTGTTTTGTCCGAATTGAAAATTTCTTCATATTTTCCGGATTTGGGAACGCCGATCCTGAAATCTTCATAGGTTTCAACGCTCATGTTAAGCACCACAATATCAAACGTTCTTGCGCTCTTTGTCTTTCGCATGTAGATATAAATATTCTGCCCGGAATTGTCCGCATCCAGCCATTCAAATCCTTTCGGGTCCCGATCTGCCTCCCACAGCGCCTTTTCTTTTTTGTAAAAATGGTTGAGTTCTTTTATATATCTTTTATGCTTTCTGTGGGTTTCAAAGCCAAGCATAAACCATTCGAGTTCCTCCCATTCACGCCATTCTATGAACATTGCCAGCTCGTTTCCCATGAAATTAAGCTTTGCGCCGGGATGTGTCATCTGATATAAAATGAGCGTTCTAAGGCCGGCAAACTGACGCCAGTAATCTCCCGGCATCCTGCCTATCAGCGAGCATTTTCCGTGCACCACCTCATCATGCGAAAAAGGCAGAATGAAATTTTCGCTGTAGCAATACATCATTGAAAACGTCAGCAGGTTGTGATTTGCGCTTCTGTACGGAAAATCGGTTTTGAAATAATTGAGTGTGTCGTGCATCCAGCCCATGTTCCACTTGTAGTGGAAACCCAATCCCCCGTCCTTCGGAGGGTAAGTAACCAAAGGCCATGCTGTACTTTCTTCCGCCGTCATGAATACATCGGGATAATATTTTCCGACAGTCATATTGAGTTTCTGCAAAAAGGCAACGGCTTCTTTGTCGCCTTCCGTGCCGTCCGGATTGAACCTCTTTTGCTTTTCGTCTTCAATTCCGAAATTCATGTACAGCATACTGCTTACGCCGTCAACTCTTATGCCGTCTGCATGATATTGCTCAAGCCAGAACATCGCATTTGAAATAAGAAAGCTTTGCACTTCGCCTCTTCCATAATCAAATTCAAATGTTCCCCATTCGGGGTGCTCCTTGCTTTCATAAAGCGGCCCGCCGTTGAATTTTACAAGACCGTGTTCGTCTCTGCAAAAATGTGCCGGAGTCCAGTCAAGGATAATGCCTATACCCGCATTATGTGCCGTATCGATAAAATACTTGAATTCGTCCGGCGTTCCGTATCTGGATGTGGGCGCATAATATCCGGTTGTCTGATATCCCCATGACGCATCCAGCGGATGTTCCATCACTGGCAGAAGCTCTATATGCGTAAATCCCATTGTCTTGACATAAGGAATAAGGCTTTCCGCAAGCTCGGTATATGTGTAGAAACCGTCATCGTCTTTTGTGGTGGGCTTTCTTTTCCATGAGCCCAAATGAACCTCGTAAATATTCATAGGCCTGTCGAAATGGTTCTCTTTTATTCGCTTTTCAAGCCATTCTTCATCCTGCCACTCATATTC
>CAVHKC010000036.1:0-1348 GCA_963636455.1 Ruthenibacterium lactatiformans | reverse complement strand
CTCATATTCGGACTCAAAAATAACCGAGGCCGTCTGTGGCCGCACCTCGGCCTGAAAGGCAAACGGATCTGCCTTGTACAAAAGTTCTTTTTTGTTTGTTTCGATGATATATTTGTAGCGCATGCCCGGTTTAGCATTTTTGATAATTCCGCTCCAAACCCCGCTTTTCCCGAGCGGATAAAGATAATCTCCGCCCTCATCGGAAGTTTTTTTGCCATCTATGGCAATGTCTGTTCTGCACTTTCCGTCACGGCTTTGCCAATCGTTCCAGTCGCCTATCACGCAGACGCTCTTTGCCTGCGGCGCCCACACGGTAAAACGAACTCCGGTTCTTTCCTTGTGCGCCCCGAAAATATGGTATGCATGAAAATAATTACCTTCTCCGAAAAGGTATAAAAGCTCTTCATCAGGTTTTGAAGCGATTACCGTTCTTTCAGCCATATCAGACATCCCCCTGCTGTTGCTGTTTGTGCTTTTATTTTAGCACAATATCGAAACAATAACACTTCAAAAATATGTTAAAAATCTTTTGTTTTAAGCCCGAACATTGAAGCAAAAAGCACCATAAGTGCCCCAAATACCACAGGTGCTCCTCCGAATGCCCAATATATGCCTGTTCCCACGGTTTCCGGCTGTACAGCTGCCGTTGAAACATATCCTACAAAGTCCAAAATACATGATGAAATAAATCCGCAGACGCCGGTGCCTGCGGCACAGCCGACACTTATGAATGCCATAAGAAAGCCTGTGATATTTACACCTTTTTTACAAAAGATATAATCTGCCGTATCGGGGATTGCACCCCAAACAACACTCATGATAAAACACATGGAAATGCCCATGCAAAAGCCCGAAAGATTTGCCACAAAGTAATTTCTGCCTGCAAGCAATGTCACGACGCCCGTAAGAACATTGAGGAGCGCACCTGTAATCATAATTTTTCTTCGTCCGAATTTTTTTATGAGCCTTGGGATAAAAGGAATGCCCAGTATCGGAATCGCATATGTAAGCGCCATCGTCACAGACATAACGGACAAAGAGAAGTCTTCTAAAAAATATATGCAGTAATAAGTGCCCAGGCTCATCCTTATTCCCATTGCGATTTGACCCATGAAAACAAAGCCTATTATTGCTATTGCATATTTTGAAGTGAATATTGCGGCAAGAGAATTTAAGACAGCTGCACCTTTTTTCTTGTTGTTTTGTTTATTTGCAGATGCTTCTTCAAGGTTTTTAAAATCAGCCTTTTTTCCATCAACACAAGTTCTGTCTGCAAATGATGCTATATCGGCCTGCAAAACCTCATCTGCGTAATACCTTTCCTTCGATGTAAGCACAGATATATAGT
>CAVHKC010000035.1:0-9647 GCA_963636455.1 Ruthenibacterium lactatiformans | reverse complement strand
TGATGAATTTTCCATATTGTCTCCTCTCTCATCCAGACTTTACTGTCGGTTCCGGAATCACACCGGATCTGCCTTGAAAGGCTCGCGGACTTTACCGCCGGTCGGGAATTTCACCCTGCCCCGAAGAAATTTTCTGTCAGAAATTGTAGTCTTTCGCCAAATAAAATACAAGGATTTTTTTGCAAAGTTAATTTTTTTGTAAATTTTTGTTATTTTTTTTATTCTTGAATTGTTGCTTTTTTTCATGTATAATCCGTCAGTGCATTATATTCAAAAACTTTATTGCGATAAAGTAATGAAGTAAGCCGAATGCGGCTGAATATATGTATTACAGATAATAAAGAATGGGTATTTTTATAGTATGAGCTCTAAAACAATTGCGTACATTATAAAGAGAGTTATACTTGCACTCGTTACAATATGGGTTGTAATGACAGTTACTTTCTTTGCAATGCACTTGGTCCCGGGAGGACCGTTCGTAAGCGAAAAGGGCGTAAGCCCTGCGGTTCAGGCCGCAATGGAAGCAAAATACGGTTTGGATAAACCGCTTATACAGCAGTATTTCACCTATATGAAGGATGTAATCACGGAATTCGATTTCGGTCCTTCTTTGAAGCAAAAGGGAAGAGATGTTGTCGATGTTATCGCAGACGGCATGAAGACCTCGATAAAACTGGGAATTACCGCAGCAATCTGGGGATCTGTCGTAGGAATTGTTTTGGGTGCGGTTGCCGCTCTCAAAAGAAATACGGTTGCAGACAGGATTATAATGGTAATTGCAACGGCATTTATTTCCATGCCGAGCTTTATCGTAGGCTCGCTCTTGCTTTTGATCTTTGCCGTGAATTTGGGGTGGCTGCCGGCAAACGGCTCTACGGGAGCAGGGCTCATTCTGCCCATAATCACACTTGGGCTTTCTCCTATGGCAAACTTCACGCGTCTTACGCGTTCTTCAATGCTTGATGTTCTCGGACAGGATTACATCCGCACGGCGAGGGCAAAAGGCGTTTCGAATGTGAAGGTAATTTTCGGACATGCGCTTAAGAATGCACTTATTCCGGATATCACATATTTTGGCCCCATGCTTGCATATATCGTAACCGGCTCGCTTGTGGTTGAGCAGATCTTTGCCGTTCCGGGAATAGGAAGGGCATTCGTGCAAAGTATCATAAACCGTGACTACACGATGGTAATGGGCACAACAATCGTACTTGCAGTGCTGATAGTTTTGATGAATCTTATCAGTGATATTTTGTACAAGGTTGTTGACCCGAGAATCGATTTTCATTAGGAGGCGGTGAAAGAATATGAGTATGTTTAACAAAAAGAATCCTTTCAGCCTTCAGGTGAACATGGACAACTTCCTGCCGGCGTCGGAAAAGGAAAAAGAATATTTGGTGCAGATGCGTCCGTCCACAACATTTTTCAAAGACGGATGCAGAAGGCTTTTAAAGAATAAAGTTGCAACAGTAAGTTTTATCATAATTGTAATAATCGCATTGGCAGCCATATTTATCCCTATGTTCTGGCCATATGCATATGACACCCAGCTGGGAAATATTCCCGGAAAGCCGGTTGACAATTCCTACCTCAACCTTCATCCGTTCGAGTACGGAACATCTGAGCAGAAATTGATTGATGCCGGAGAGTCGGTATTTCCCCATATTTTCGGAACAGACTCGCAGGGAAGAGATTATTTCATCCGTATCGTGTACGGAACACGTATTTCGCTTGCGGTAGGCTTCTTCGCAAGTATCATCGTTTTGATTATCGGATTTGTCATCGGTTCGATTTCGGGATATTTCGGCGGCAAGGTCGATTTGATCATAATGCGAATAGTCGATGTTTTCTATTCGCTGCCGGATATGCTGATGATTATTCTTTTGGCATCGGTAGTCAGGAAACCTTTGGAGGCGGCATTGGCAGGAACCTCGCTTGAAAAAATCGGAAGCAATATGATTTCGCTGTTCATAGTTTTCGGTATCCTTTATTGGGTAAGCATGGCAAGGCAGATAAGAGGGCAGATTCTTTCGCTCAAAGAGCAGGAATATGTCCTTGCCTCAAAGACTTCAGGTGCAAAAGGAAAATGGATTATAACAAAACACCTTCTTCCTAACAGCATAGGAATCATGGTTGTTTATACGGCACTTCAGATCCCAAGCGCAATATTCACGGAAAGTTATCTTTCATTCCTGGGACTTGGCGTCAACGCACCCATGCCATCGCTTGGTTCTTTGGCATCGGATGCCTTGAACGGAATCAACACCTACGGCTACAGGCTTGTAATACCGGCAGTTGTTATTTCGCTTATAGTTTTATCACTTAACCTTTTCGGCGACGGCTTAAGAGATGCCTTTGACCCGAAACTCAATGCGTAAGGAGGAGAAAATGGCATTACTCAGAGTAAGAAATTTAAGAACCTCTTTCTTCACCGACGCAGGCGAGGTTAAGGCTGTAAATGACATATCATTCAACCTTGAAAGAGGAAAAATATTGGGAATTGTCGGTGAGTCAGGCTCCGGTAAATCGGTTACGGCTTATGCAGATATTGGCACCTACAGGAAAAATTGTCGGCGGCTCCATCCAGCTTGACGGAGAAGAACTTATTGGTATTCCTGAAAAAAAGATGAAGGCAATCCGCGGAAATAAGATCTCGATTATTTTCCAGGATCCCATGACATCAATGAATCCGACTCTCACGATAGGACATCAGCTTGAAGAAGCAATCCTTCTTCATACGGACAGAAACAGAGAGCAGGCAAAAGCAAGGGCAATCGAAATGCTCAGGCTTGCAAATGTGAATGAACCCGAAAAAAGAGTTAAGCAGTATCCGCATGAGCTTTCGGGAGGCATGAGACAGCGTGCAATGATTGCGATGGCGCTTGCGTGCGAACCCGATATTTTGATTGCAGATGAGCCGACAACGGCATTGGATGTTACAATCCAGGCTCAGATCATAGATTTGATGAAATCGCTGCAAAAAGAGCTCGGAATGGCAATTATTATGATCACCCATGACTTGGGTGTGGTTGCCCAAATCTGCGATGAGGTTATAGTTATGTATGCGGGAGGAATCTGCGAACAGGGAACCGCAGACGAAATCTTCTACAACCCCCGTCATGAATATACCAAGGGTCTTATGAGGTCGATCCCCACGGCGGACACAGCGGGACAGAAGCTTAAGCCTATTGCGGGAACGCCGATAGACCTTTTGAACATGCCCAAAGGCTGTCCTTTTGCGCCCAGGTGCGAAAACGCTTTGAAGATATGCATCCATGAAGCACCGTTTAGGATGACAATAAATGAGGATCACAGAGCAACGTGCTGGATGAGTGTTAAAAGAGGAATCGAAGACGGCACCCTCGACCCGGAAAAGATTCCGGAAGAAAAGCTTGCGGCAATGAAAGAATTGCCGCTGCCCGAACCGGCCGAAAAAGAAGAAAAGGCGGAGGCAGAGTAATGAGTGAAGAAAAAAAGACATTGGTGGAAGTGCAGCACCTTAAAGAATATTTCAGCATAAATGTGGGTATGTTCAAGTCAAAACCGTTAAAGGCTGTGGATGATGTTTCGTTCGAAATTAAAAAAGGCGAAACATTGGGGCTTGTCGGAGAATCAGGCTGCGGCAAAACGACAGTCGGAAGGACATTGCTTCATTTGTACAAGCCCACGGACGGCAAGGTTATATATGACGGCAAAGAGATTGATACAAAGGAATCTCTTAAGGAATTCAGAAAGAAAGCCACAATGGTTTTCCAGGATCCTTATTCATCGCTCGACCCGCGTATGACAGTCACGGATATCATTGCGGAACCGCTTGATATACATAAAATGTACAAAACAAAACAGGAACGCAAGGACAGAGTTCTTCAGCTTATGGACTATGTCGGTTTGAACTCGGAGCATGCGGTTCGTTATGCGCACGAGTTTTCAGGCGGACAAAGGCAGCGTATCGGAATTGCCAGATCGCTTGCCGTTAGGCCGGAATTCATCGTCTGCGATGAGCCTGTATCGGCGCTTGACGTTTCCATTCAGGCGCAGGTAATCAATATGTTTGATGAGCTTCAGGACAAGCTTGGGCTTACATATTTGTTCATTGCTCATGACCTTCTTGTTGTCAGACATATTTCAGACCGTATTGCCGTTATGTATTTGGGCAAGATGGTTGAGATGGGAGAGGCGGAAGATATCTACAACCATCCGCTGCATCCGTACTCGCAGTCGCTGCTTTCGGCGGTACCTGTACCGGATCCGAAAATTGCAAGGGCAAACAAGAGAATTGTGCTTGAAGGGGATATACCAAGCCCTTTGAATGCACCGTCTGGATGCCCTTTCCGCACAAGATGCAGGTTTGCAACGGATGCATGTGCGGAATCAATGCCGGAGTTTAAGGAGGTAAGCAAAGGTCACTTTGTTGCCTGCCACAGAACTGCGGAAATCAATTAGTTCGTTACGCATAGTAAGAGGAACCGTTACTATACGAAATGAAAATAAAAAAGCATATTTTTTAAAGAAAGGAAAAGACATGAAGAAAATTATTGCTTTACTTTTGGCAGCAGCAATGGTATTTTCTCTTGCTGCATGCGGCAGCTCAAAGGATAATACAACTACTGCTAACAGCGGTTCAGACACATCGGGCGCAAGCAGTATCTCTGTATGCATCGCTTCAGAGCCGCAGACAATCGATCCTGCCCTTAACTCGGCAGTTGACGGTGCCACAATGCTGGCACACCTTTTCTCGGGCCTTGCAAAATGGGCACAGAAAGATGACGGTACACTCGAAATCGTACCCGATATGGCTGAAGAACTGGTTGAGCCTGTAGACAACGGCGACGGAACGTTCACATACACATACACAATCCGTGACGCTAAGTGGTCAGACGGCGAGCCTGTAACAGCTGCAGACTTCGTATTCGCATGGAACAGAGCAGCAAGTGTTGCACTTGCAGGCGACTACAACTACATGTTCGAAGTTGTTGACGGATATGCAGAAATGTGGGCAGATGGAGCTTCTGCTGATGCAAAGCTCAATGTTGAGGCTGTTGATGAAAAGACTCTTAAAGTTACAACAGAAGGAAACCTTCCTTACTGGAACGAACTTCTTGCATTCCCCGTATACTTCCCTGTAAGAGAAGATATCGTTGATAACGACGGAAAGTGGGCTACAGATCCTTCTACATATGTTTCAAACGGTATGTACACATTGACAGGCTGGGAGCACAACTCTGTTATTACTCTTACAAAGAGCGAAAATCATCCGGATGCTGACACAGTAACAATGGATGAAATCAACTTCTACTTAAGTGATGATTCAAACAACATGCTTGCAAACTTCAAGAACGGCGAGTGGCTTCTCATTGATGACGTTCCCACAAATGAAATTGCAACACTTAAGACAGAATATCCTACGGAATTCTATGTTGAAGGTCAGATCGGCACATATTATGTATGCTGGAATATTAACGCAGACCTTTCACCTGCAGGAAAGACATTAACAGCTGAAGAGCAGCAAGACGTTCGTAACGCAATCAGCCTTCTGTTCGATCGTAACTATATCGTTAACGATATAGCACAGGGCGGACAGGTTCCCGCAGCTTCATTCGTTGCTATGGGTATCACACAGCCTGACGGATCTCAGTTCTATGAAGCATCAAACGGCGGCAAAGGCGGATATTACAGCGTTGACGAAGCTGATATCGAAAGCAACTTCAGCACTGCAATTGAAACACTTAAGAAGTATTACACATATGATGAAGCTACAGGCAAGTTCACAGACTTCCCTTCGGCAACATATCTGTACAATACAAACGAAAGCCACAAGGCTATCGCAGAATACATTCAGTCGGCTTTGGCAAATGTAGGCATCAACATTCAGCTTACAAACCAGGAATGGAACACATTCCTTGAGACACGTAAAGCAGGCGATTACACAATCGCACGTAACGGCTGGATTGCAGACTACAATGATGGTATTTGCTTCCTCGATATGTGGATATCAGGTTCCGGAAATAACGATGTTCAGTTCGGTAAGGACGCAAATGCTGATGTTAAGATTTATTCAATGGATCTTTCAGACATCAAAGGCTATGAAAACGTGAAGGTTGAAAACGGAACATGGGCTGAAACATATGATGTTCTTATCAAAGACATCAAGGCTGAGCAGGACCTCGAAGTTCGTAATCAGCTTATGCACAAGGCAGAAGATCTTCTTATGAGCACAGGATGTATCACACCTTTGTACTTCTACACAGATCTTTACATGTTAAGTGATTCTGTAAGCGGATTCTTCTCGAACCCTCTCGGATATAAGTACTTCATGTATACAACAGTTTCAAAATAATTGTTGAAAATTCAGTATAGTAACATTTTAGGGGCATCGCTTTAAGGCGGTGCCCCGATTTTTTGGCTTATTCTTTTTTAGGCGAAATGTTGAATATAAATGAATTTTTTAGTAAAATATTGCGTGGACGATTTGTGTTTTTACAGGCTTATAAACATTCAAAGAAGCGTCCGTCGGAGAAACGCAAATATTATGGCAAATACGAAAAATTCCAAATCATATAATCAGGCTTCCAAAAACTATTCGAGCGGAAGGAATGCCAAGCCTCAAAAAAGAAGCACGGCAAATTCCAAAATACAGCCGAAAAACAGCAGGCAGGCAGCCAAAGCCAAAGCAGAAGCCGAATATGCAAAAAAGCAGGAAAGCCGGGCACAGGCAACAATAGTGATAGTCATTGCATGTGTTGTCGCACTGCTTTTGGAGCTTTGTAATTTCAATGTCTTAGGAAGGCTTGGAGGATATCTTAAATACGGGATGTTCGGGCTTTTCGGAGTTATGGCATATATTTTCCCGATCGCAATCATTGCGCTTGCTTTCTACATAAAATTAGGAAAGGGAGTGCAGGCACGAAAACCCGTATGCGGCGTTGTTATTTTTGCTTGCCTTTGTGCGATTATGCACACGGCATTGGCTTCAAGCCCCAACGATGATTCGCTCCTTCAGGCATTCACGGAAAGTGCGGAAAATGCATCGGGCGGCGGCATTGTAGGAGGAGTTTTGGGCATAGCTCTTGCTTATCTTGTGGGAACAGCCGGAACATATATTATCTGCATACTTGCAATTTTGGTATGCCTTGTGATAATTACGGAAATTCCCATAATCGAATTTATTACAGGAAAAAGCAAAGAAGAAAAATATTATATCGAAGACGAACCCGAAACCTATGAAAGGCCAAGAAACATAAGGCAGCCAAGGAGCAATGCGGAAAGACTTGAAAATATCTATGAAGGCACGGACAAGGAAGGCAATTATGTTAAAATAGTGCATGTGCCGTCAGACCGCAAAACCAGAAGATATAACAAAGCGGCTCTTAAAAGAAGTCAAAAAAAATCAGAAACAATGAGGCGCAATTCGCCCAATATGTCACGCTTCGGAAACAAGCCGAAGGGAATCGGAAAGGACCTTGACATAGTTCCTTGCGAAGGCATAAAAGATGAATTCAGAGAAATAACAAGAGCAGACTTAAGGCCTTTGGAAGAGAAAAAAGAAACAATTGTGCCGGAAAAGCCGCATGAACAGGTTAAAGTCACCGACATACCTGTAAAAAAAGAAACGCTTTTTGCACAGGATCTTGAAAAAGAAGAGGCATTGTCAGTCAAAACAGGAACGGCCGCAGGGCGTTCTTCACAAAATTATGACAACGAAACAAGAAACGCCAAGAAGGCAAATGCCAAATCAAATGTCGTTGAGGCTGTGCATGCAGGCGCAGGCAGCACATATGCAAAGCAGACTTTGCATGGCAGGAACGAAGATGGATATCAATATCCGCCGCTTGATTTGCTTGAAAAGAAAAAAGTTTCAAAAGCAAGCGAAGAAAATACAGACAATGTTGCTCACAACATAGAAGTGATACTTGCCACATACGGAGTCAGCGCAAAGGTCATAAACAAAGAAGTCGGGCCCTCGGTCACAAGATACGAACTTCAGCCGGAACTCGGAACAAGAGTAAACAAAATCACATCGCTTGCCGATGATTTGAAGCTAAATCTTGCCGTACCCGATATGAGAATCGAAGCACCGATCCCCGGGCGTGCCGCAATTGGGCTTGAAATTCCTAACAAGACAAAGCAGGCTGTTTCGATGAGGCAGCTTCTTGAAGATACACAGCTTATCAGGCATCCTTCAAAGATTGCTTATGCCGCAGGCGTTGACATTTCCGGAAAGGTTGTTGTTTCGGATATTGCAAAGATGCCGCACATGCTTGTTGCGGGAACAACGGGTTCAGGAAAATCAACATTTTTAAATACGATACTCATGGCAATTCTTTACAGGGCAAAACCCGAGGAAGTTGGACTTATTATAATCGACCCCAAAAAGATTGAATTCGGCGGTTATTCAGGGCTTCCTCATCTTGTGCAGGAAGTTGTGACAGATGCCGGCCAGGCGGTGAGCGTGCTTCGCTGGGCTGTTGCCGAAATGGGCAAGCGATATGACAGAATGAAACTTGCAGGGGCAAAGGATTTTGCAAGCTATAACGAAAAATTCGACAGAGGTGAAATTCCGGAAGAAGAAATCGCACCTAAGAGAATGGCTCAGATTGTCATTGTTATCGACGAGCTTGCAGACCTTATGATGGTTGCCTCAAAAGAAGTAGAAAGCCTGATTGTAAGGCTTGCACAGCTTGCAAGAGCGGCAGGCATTCATCTTATCATTGCCATGCAAAGGCCCTCGGTCGATGTCGTTACGGGGCTTATAAAAGCCAATATTCCCGCAAGGGTTGCACTTAAGGTTGCTTCGGGCGTTGATTCAAGAACGATTATAGATTCCTTCGGTGCGGAAAAGCTTTTGGGATACGGCGATATGCTTTTCATGCCGACAGGCTTCAATAAGGCAATAAGGCTTCAGGGCGCATTTGTTTCCGAAAAGGAAGTTGCAGATACCATTGAATTTATTAAGACGCACAATTCGTCCGACTATTATGCAAAAGAAGCCGAAGACCTCAAGCAGGAATTTGAAAGAGCAGCCACAGGAATTACATCCTCGGGATTTTCGTCAGACGATGAAGGCGGTGCGGAAAAATATGACGAATTCTTCTATGAGGCAGGAAAGCTTTGCATAGAAACGGGAAAGGCTTCCTCAAGCATGCTGCAAAGGCGCTTCAGCATTGGATTCAACAGGGCGGCAAGAATCATTGAACAGCTTGAAGAGATGGGTGCGGTAGGGCCGGCAAACGGTGCAAAGCCAAGAGAAATTTTGGTTGATGAAGCGGGATTTGACGATTTGTACAATTCGATGAAATAATTATTTGGACCGTTTAAGGGGCATATGATTTTCATGATGAAACCTTTTTGCTTGTCAGTAAATAAAAACGGATGACAGTGAAGCGTGAAAACTGATTTTTAAAGAATATAACTGAAATCGGGTGGAGATATGAAGAACTTAAAAGAACTTTTTGATGATGTTGATTATGAGATTGTTCAGGGTGATATGAACAAAGAAGTCAAAGACCTTATCATTGATTCCAGAAAGGAAGCTTTTGGCTGTGTGTTTTTTTGCTTTGTAGGAGCAAAAGTAGATGCACACAAATATGCCGCAGATGTTGCAAAACAAAAGCCTGCGGCAATCGTGATTCAAAATGATATTGAAATCG